>NZ_VPBP01000001.1:0-252329 GCF_013418685.1 Acinetobacter sp. YH12129 | reverse complement strand
GTTTGGCCAGAAAAATGAGTCGTTCTCGCTGTTCTAAACTAAGTGGTACAGAAACAATCCGAGGCATGTGTGAACATCTGTTAACTAAAAAAACCTTTTCGCATGATTAGTTATTTTTGTCAACTTATAAATATGTTTAAAAAATGGATGCTTTGCACCCCAGATCAGTTTAGGAAATCTACCTTAAAGCCCTAAATGTGTTTAAATTTAGCCCACAGTATCTCTATAAAGTGATTCAACAATCCGCTAAGATCAAAAAATCCACAAAGAATGATAATGACTCCATTTCGAATGAATAAAAAAACCATTTTAGCGCTGTGTTTATCTGCCGTATTTTTAACGGCTTGTAGTTCCAAAGAACAGCGTGAATTTAAATCTGCACTCAAAACCGCTCAAACGGGCGATGCGACCGCACAAATGAAAGTGGGTGATTTATACCTCAGTGGAACGGGCACAGAACAAAACATCGAACAAAGTGTACATTGGTACAAAGCTGCTGCGGATCAAGGCACTACGGACGCATTCGCATGGTTAATGACTCAAGCCTATCAAGGCAACCCACATGCAGATCAAGTGATTCGAAAGATGCAGCAAGATGGCAATATTTTCCTTGCACACTGGGTGCTAGACCTTGCAAAAAAGACTCATGATCCTGCTGCTGAATATACCGTTGGTTGGATGTACGACACTGGAAAAGGCTTAATTCAAGATAAGCACCAAGCGCAAATTTGGTATGAAAAAGCAGCCAAACAAAAGAATGTCGAAGCGATCAAAGTCTTGGGAAATCAACATTATTTTTCTGAACATCCTTCGTCAACACCCGACAAAGCAGCTGAATATTTAAGCTATGCCGCAGAACAAGGGCAAGATGCTGACGCGGCGATGAAAATGGCACATTATTATCATTATGATATTCGAGATGGTGAAAAAGCGCGACAATGGTATGCCAAAGCAGGTGCATTGGGAGACACCGACTCACAGCATATGGCCGACACCTATGAAACATGGAAAGACACTGGTCCTTTACAACCCAATGAGCCACCGCCATCAAGTAGCACTGAATAGATCAATCAAAAAAGGCTGCATTAAGCAGCCTTTTTTGTATTTCGTTCACAGTTTATTTGACAAAAGTTGTCCAGATATAATCCTGATTTTTTCCTTTTAGGGTCATTTTCAACTGCTCACCTGACTGTAGTGCCGCGACACCTGCAGGCGTACCTGTCATGACCACATCACCCGCTTCAAGACTAAACACTTGGCTAATATCGGCCAGTAATGTACCCACATCAAAAATCAGCAATGCAGTATCACCGTTCTGACGCAGTTCATCATTGACATGCAAGGTGTAATGCACATCTTTCCAATCTTGAACCACTTCTTGGACATCGATCCAATCCGCAAGGATGCAAGAACCATCATAAGCTTTGGCACGTTCCCACGGCTGACCTTTTTTCTTTAAGTCATCTTGTAGATCACGCAAGGTCAGGTCTAGCCCTAAAGTCACAGCTCCGACTGCTTCTAAGGCTTTGCGTGGATCAGTTTCAGCCGATAAAGGACGATCAATACGTAAACTTAATTCGCACTCATAGTGGCAACTGCCCCATGCAGGATTCCATGAGATGCCTTGCTCTAATGCGGTTAATGCACTTGGCGGCTTCATAAAAAGTACAGGACGGTCAGGAATTGCATTGCCTAATTCTTTGGCATGATCTGCATAACTACGACCGACGCAAACAATTTTAGATGGACGTGACTGCATACTACTCCCTCTTTTGTTATGAATAGATTGTCTTAGTGCTGAAAAGTATTGGTAAAAATCGCTTGGTCCGCAGTATTTTTAAATGCACTTTTCGGCACAATAATCACGGTTTTATTTTTCAGTTCAAGCATATAGGTCAATTTGCCTTCAGCAAAATTTGCCACTTCAGCATAATGAAAGACATTCTTACGACCATTGGCATGAATTTCTGCATAGTCTTGAAATAAATCAATACCTTGTTCACTTTTGCCTAATTGGTATTTTACAAACTGGCGTTTAAACATCATCGGTAAAAACCAATAACGCATGATGCCTTGAAGGAGTAAAAAGAAAGCACCCAGACCAACATAGTAGGCACCGACACCATTTACACCTAAGTAAAAACCCCAGATGATAATCCCAAGGCTAATGGCTGGCGTTAAAAAACGCGTAAATTGCTTTTTGCCAAAAGTTGCTAGTGCAAAACCATCCTGTGATTCTTCTAGATTTAAAAAATAGCGCAGCGATAATGCAGGTAGATTTTCAGACATAAGCGTATGAATATTTAAAAATGAATTGCGCTAAATACTACACCACAATTCAAACTTGCTTCATGCTTTTTAATGGTCGGTTGTAACACATCACTACTTCCCTTCCATCTAGAAATACGTTAAAAACAGCAACAAATAAAAGATTGCATACGCAGGATGTGACATGCAGATAACAAAAATAATTATGATGCTAGTGTTTCTGAGTGGACTGAGCATATCGACCAGTTGGGCCAAATTCGTTCAATGGCAACCCCAGATCCCGAGCAGTTTGGACTTATTTAATGGCAATGCCAAAGCCTTGGCAAATCTTGCCGGTGATCACATCGTGATTTTTGCACATCCCTCACAGCAAATTAGTCTACCTACGATGAAAGCAGGTCAAAAAGTCATTGGTAAATTTCAAAGTGCCGCCGTGGTTGTCCCAACCAACAGCAAAAATGTGGCGAGATTACTCAGTAATTATCCAAACTATGCTGGCTTATTTCCCACACTAAAATCTGCTGAGGTTTTGCAACAGCAAGGTTCAACCAGCCAAGTTGAATATCGCATCCACATCCCGACGCCGATTCCAGTTTTAAACTTTAAAGAAACCGTGGTGATGCAGCACCAAATTGATCACAACAGCATTAATAGTTTGGTTCTGCAAGCACCGGTGCCCTTTGGTGCAGGAAAAATTGAATGGTTTGAGATCGATGCACAACACACCTTGATTAGTGTGACCCAATGGGGCGATTTAAATCAGCCCAAAGGTTTTTTGTTTAGCAAAATATTAAATGCCTTACCCGATGCCAAGTTAGGGATTCCTGCGGGAACCAATGGTTTTTTACTCGAATCATTACAGCGCCGATTTAAAGCCTTTAGCAGTGAAACTCTCGCTGCAAATCAATTGCCTGAACTCAAATTAAATGCCTCTCAAATCGACAAGGTCACTCAATTAAGTCAAAGCTCGAAAGAACCTGTGTCCTTTATTTTGACAGCGCAACGCGTTCCCTTTGGGCAAAATTATGAATTGATGCGCTTTAGCACCAGTTTTCAATATTATGCACAAGAGCCTTCGAGCTTACAGCGCTGGATTAATGTGTCTTCGTTCAAGCACTTATTTCCAAGACAAGTTAAACATATGCAAGTGCAGAAAATTAATCCGCACCTCATGGATGCCGACTATAAAATTTCGGTGGGTTTAGGCGTGATCAATATTCCCTTTGATTTTAAAATGCGTTTTAACTACCCAGACTTACTGCAAAATCAATACACCGCGACAGGTGGGGACTTAAAGTTTGTCCGAGGTGCCATGCATATTCGCCCCTTACAACAAGGGTCGTTATTACAATTGACCAGTGCGATGAAGATTGATGACAAAGCACCGTTTTTACTTCGTGCTATGCGCAGTATGCCGTATCACGACATGTTGCCGGCTTTAGGCGGAAATACGGTCTTTGCACTTAAAGTTAAACAGAAGTTAAGTTAGAACCTTGATTGATGAGCTGAATTTATTGTTTTTAGCTATATTTCAGACACAAAAAAACCGCAACATATGCGGTTTTTTCAATCTTGATCAAGTTGGTGCGCTCAGAGAGATTCGAACTCCCGACCCCTTAGTTCGTAGCCAAGTGCTCTATCCAGCTGAGCTATGAGCGCGACGTCTTGATGAGGCTCATTATACGTGATTTTTATTTTTTGTTAAGAGCTTTTTCATATAAATTTAACCAAACGCACAGCAAATAAACAATTACCCTTTAAACACGCTAAAAATCAGCTAGATTTACTTTTTTAATGGCTTTTGCATCACAAGTTTGGAATTTAAACTTAGCAATACTCACGTATAAATGCTCAAGATAGATAATAAATCTATCGCCATCATTGAATCACTGCTTTAACTCACTCAATTCTTTTTTAAACTTTGATTTAAAAAAATTGCATCACTATGAATATCTGAAATAAGCGTTAATCTGTTGAAGAAAGCAAATGGAATAGAACGCTTTATAAAAGCAAAAGACAAAAGACAAAAGACAAAAGACAAAAGACAAAAGACAAAAGACAAAAGACAAAAGACAAAAGACAAAAGACAAAAGACAGGCTGCATCAAAACGATAAATCACAGGCACAAAAAAACCGCAACATGTGCGGTAATTTGTTCAAGTTGGTGCGCTCAGAGAGATTCGAACTCCCGACCCCTTAGTTCGTAGCCAAGTGCTCTATCCAGCTGAGCTATGAGCGCGTAACTTGTGTCGTCTTAAAAGACTACGTTTTCAGATTTACTTATTGGTGCGCTCAGAGAGATTCGAACTCCCGACCCCTTAGTTCGTAGCCAAGTGCTCTATCCAGCTGAGCTATGAGCGCGACATAAGTAAATCGTGGCGGTGAGAGAGGGATTCGAACCCTCGATACAGTTGCCCATATGCATCCTTAGCAGGGATGTGGTTTCAGCCACTCACCCATCTCACCGTAACGTGCCGCCATAATACAAAGATCATGATACGACTGCAAGCACAGTCGTTATATTTTTTTCATTTTTTTACTCAATTAGATATTTTTTAAACGATTTTCAAAAAATTAGTGCAAAATTAGTTCAGCACGCGCTGCTGTCCCCTACTTTTCAGCTTTAAACATTATAAAATATCGGCATAAAACACTTTATTGCAATCAATTGCGTGCAGTATCTGCTTGCATGACTTATGCTAATCCTAATCTTCTGATTTGAAGCCAAATACATATGAAAAACTGGGTCGACCCTGAAGCAAAAGCTGAAGCCGAACGTTATGACAATCCAATTCCAAGCCGTACTCTAATTCAAGAGACGATTGAACAACTGAAAACTGCAATGTCGCATGCCGATCTTGTAGAACATTTTGAAATTGCCGATCAAAAAAGTATTGATGCACTGAGTCATCGTCTGATTGCGATGGTTCGAGATGGTCAGTTGATGAAAGATGGATTTAAGTTCCAGCTTGCAGCTGAGCAACCGACTCATGAAGCAACGGTTTATATCAACTCAAAAGGTTTAGGCACAGCCAATATTAGTGGTGAAGATGACCTTTTACTTCCTGAACGTGAGTTGCGTCAGGTGTTTAATGGTGACCGTGTTAAAGTCCGCCAAACGTCGGTAGACCGTAAAGGCAAGGCATGGGGCTTTATTACTGAAGTTCTACAGCATCGTGTCAAAGAAATTATTGGTAAAGTGTCTGAGTATGAAGGTGAATATTTTATTCAGCCGGCAAATCCCAATGCACACCAACCGATTACTTTAGAAAAAGAATTAATCGAACATGCCAAAGTCAAACTCGGTGACTCTGTGCGTATTGCGATTGACAGCTACCCAACCAAAGAAGAATTTGCGACAGGCCATATTGTTCAGTCGATGGCTGATAAAGCAGACACTGAAATTATTATTCCGCAAACCATTTTAGAGTTTGGTTTACCTTACGAATTCCCTGAAGCGGTACAACAAGAAGCTGACAGCTTTAAAGAACCCTCAGAACAAGACCGTGAAGGTCGTGTCGATTTACGTGATTTAGCGCTTGTCACCATTGATGGTGAAGATGCCCGCGACTTCGATGATGCCGTGTATGCGGAAAAACGTCCAGGTGGTGGTTATCGTGTTGTGGTGGCAATTGCCGATGTCAGCCATTATGTACGTCCGGGTAAACCACTCGATGACGAAGCTCAAGAGCGCGGTACATCGGTGTACTTCCCTCATTTTGTATTGCCGATGTTGCCTGAAGCGCTGTCGAATGGTTTATGTTCTTTGAACCCACACCTAGACCGCTTATGTATGGTCTGTGATTTAAACTTATCTCGCGCGGGTCGTGTTACCAAGTTTGAATTCTATCCGGGTGTGATGCATTCAAAAGCTCGTTTGACCTATACCCAAGTTGCCGAATATTTTGAGGGTAATAGTCAAGCCATTCCTGAAGACCGTGATGTGCGTAAATCGGTCAATACCCTATTCCAATTGTATCAAGTGTTGAAAGGCTTACGTGCTGAACGCCACGCGATGGAATTTGAAACCGTTGAAACTTATATGACTTTTGATGAGCTTGGCGGTATTAATGAAATCTTACCGCGTAGCCGTAATGATGCACATAAGTTAATTGAAGAATGCATGTTGTTGGCAAACGTCGCAGCGGCAGAATATGCATTAAAAAATGAAATTCCGATGCTGTACCGTGTGCATGAGCCACCTGAGTTTTCACGTATTCAAAAGGTTCGTGATTTTGTGAAGTTATTGGGGCTGCCATTCCCTGAACAGCCGACTCAAGCTGACTATCAAGCCGTGATTGATGCCACTAAAGACCGTATTGATGCTCCAAGCATTCATGCCGTTTTACTCCGCTCAATGATGCAAGCTTATTATGGCGCGAACAATGCAGGTCACTTTGGCTTGGCTTATGAAGCGTATACGCATTTCACATCTCCAATCCGTCGTTATCCAGACTTGTTACTTCACCGTGCCATCAAAGCACAATTGAAGAAAAAGCCTTACCCAATTTCTGGTGCTTCGCTGGATGATGCAGGTGAACACTTCTCTGCGACTGAGCGCCGTGCAGATGAAGCTTCTCGTTCTGTCACTACATGGTTGAAGTGCCATTACATGCAGCAGCATTTGGGTGAAGAGTTTGTCGGTACCATCAGTGCAACTGCTGAATTTGGCCTGTTTGTAACGCTCAAAGACTTATATGTTGATGGCATGATCCACGTCAGCCAATTGGGTGATGACTTCTTTGTCTATGACCAACCAAGTCAGAGCTTAATTGGTCAATCTCGCGGTCAAGTTTTCAGTCTCGGCGATGAAGTGAAAATTAAAGTTGCTGGTGTAAATCTAGAAGAGCGCAAAATCGACTTTGAATTGATTCAACAATTGAGCCATGCAGGCCGTGCTATTCGCGCGCGTGCCCCTCGTGTTGCAAAACCCACAGCCAAAGAAGAAGTCTTTTCAGAGCGTAAAACCAACGTTGCTGAAGATGGAGAACAGCCCATACGACGCAAAAAGTCGAAATCTAAGCCCAGTTCATTCGGTAAAAAGCCTGCTAAAAAATCTGCAAGCAAATCTGAAGCGAAGGCTAAAGATAAAGTGAAGAAAAAATCTAAACCGAAAAAGAAAAAATCCAATGCAAAATCATCTGCGGATTAAGGTTTAAATCAAGAGCGCTTCGGCGCTCTTTTTTGATTCTTAAGATCAGTGAAGACTTCGCGCCCTCTGCAGAAGATGAATAATTCCTGATTTAGTCTTGATTTAACCCGCAACAAACCCTACATCTATAAATAACTCAGGATTTATATGAAGTAGAAAATATGACTTTAGAAAAGGCAACTTTGCCTGTTCCACAATTTGACCAAATTACCCTTGCAGACTTAAAACAAAAGATTGAACAGAGCATTGCCCAAGGTCAGGCATTTTTAAAAGAATTAACGGATGTACCCGAATCCGTACAAGCACAACTACAAGTACTCGAACACGTCGATACCCTTGAAAATAACATGAGTGAAGCATGGGGCGTGCTGTCGCATCTGAACGCCGTGATGAATAATGCTGAAACTCGAGAGCTCTACCAATCTTTATTACCCAGCCTGAGTGAGTACTATACGCAGCTAGGTCAACATACAGTGTTGTATCAAACGTATCAGCATGTACATGACAACAGTGTATTCGACACGCTTCCTGCAGCACAGCAAAGCGCGATTAAACTTGCGTTACGAGATTTTAAACTTTCAGGCGTAGCCTTAGAAGGTGAAGCGAAAAAACGCTATGCAGAAATATCTGCACGACTTTCACAGTTATCATCAGACTTTTCCAATCACGTATTGGATGCCACCCAAGCCTACTTCAAACCTTTAACTGAAGCGCAGCTCAAAGGACTACCTCAAGGCAGTATTGAACTTCTGAAACAATATGGTCAGCAACGCGAACTCGAACAGGCTGTAGCCACACTCGACTTCCCGTCTTATATTGCCATTATGACCTATGCAGAAGACCGCGAAGTGCGTGAAGCACTCTATAAAGCCTATACCACACGTGCTTCTGATCAGGCAGACTCTGCTGAATTTGATAATACAGCGGTCATGGAAGAAATCTTGAAACTACGTCAGGAAATGGCTAGCCTGCTTGGTTTTAACAACTATGCCGAATTGTCTTTAGCAAGCAAAATGGCACCCGATGTGGCAACTGTAGATCAGTTCCTGATTGAACTGGCAGAACATGCGCGTGCGCCAGCAGAGAAAGAAATCGCTGAACTGAAAGCCATTGCAGCGCAAGACGGTATCACTGAGTTGCAACCGTGGGATGCCACTTTCTATTCAGAAAAACTCAAAGTTCAACAGTTTAATTTGTCACAAGAAGACCTGAAGCCCTACTTCCCTGCACCTAAAATTATTCAAGGCTTGTTCAGCATTGTAAATCGTCTCTATGGCATCAATGTAATCGAGCGTGAAGCGCCTGTTTGGCATCCCGATGCACGTTACTTTGAACTTGAAGATCAAGGCAGCGTGATTGGCGGTTTTTACTTTGACCTGTATGCACGAAGCGGTAAACGTGGCGGCGCATGGATGAGCGGCTTCCGTTCACGCATGCAAACTGAAAATGGTCTGCAAAAACCAATTTGCTACATGGTCTGCAACTTTACCCCACCTGTCGGTGAGCAAGCTGCTTTACTTACCCATGATGAAGTAACGACGTTGTTCCACGAATTTGGTCATGGCTTACATCACATGCTCACTGAAGTCGATAATATTGCTGTGGCTGGTACCCATGGCGTGGCGTGGGATGCAGTAGAGCTACCAAGTCAATTCATGGAATTTTGGACTTGGGATCAAGAAAGTTTAGATTTACTCAGTGAACATATCGAATCAAAACAAACTTTACCAGCCGATCTGCTAAAAGCACTGCAAGATGCACGTTTCTTCCAGTCTGGGATGCAAACTTTACGTCAAATTGAATTTGCCATGTTTGACTTAAATATCCATAAGGCCAACCCTGCTTTGGACGCTGCAGGCATCCAACAAACCTTAGATGATATTCGTCAAAAATATGCAGTTGCACCCACTACTTCGTACAACCGTTTCCAACATGGTTTCAGTCATATCTTTGCAGGTGGTTACGCTGCTGGTTATTATTCATACAAATGGGCAGAGGTTTTGGCAAGTGATGCCTTCGACCGATTCGAAAATGAAGGAATTTTTAATACTTCGACTGGCAAGTCGTTTAGACAATTTATTCTAGCAGTTGGCGGAAAAGATACGGCACTTGACGCATTTATCAATTTCCGCGGACGCGAGCCAAAAATAGATGCTTTGCTGCGTCATCAAGGTTGGACGAACGCATCTAAAAACGCTTAAACTAGGGACCTTAGTTAGATTCAAGGTAAGTATGATGACCATTAAACGACGCTTCATTGCAGGTGCAAAATGTCCAAAATGCCAAGCGATGGACCGGGTTGTCATGCTGACCTCTGGCGAAGACGAATGGATCGAATGCATTGATTGTGGTTACAGTGAAAATCGACCGACTCATGTCGATCAACCTGAACAACCTGCCGTGCCAGACGATATCGGTGTGATCCAATTTAAGCCACGTCAGCCTAAATAAAAATTAAGGTCACATAATGCTAGTAGATCAAAGAAATAATCCAAAACTGTTAGTTGGAATCATTGGGGGCTTAACGTTATTGATTGCTATCTTTTTTGCATATCAATGGTTAAGCAGCAGTACAGCTGATAAATCTGTACTTCAAGAAGAAATGGTCGCTGCACCGGCTAAACCGCCTGTTGCAGTCCCTGTCCAATCTGAAACTGAAGCATCAGTCCCTACCGCAGAGACTGACACCATTAAATTGGTCGAAGAAGACATTTTAGATGCAGCTGTGCCTGAAAATGCCTCTTTAGCCAAAGAAGAAATTGCCAAATTAGATGACATTCAACAGCAATTGAATGATCAGGAACAAAGCTTAAAACAGCAGCATTCAGATGCAGATGAGCTGATTAAACTGAAAGAAGAACAAATTAAATTACTCGAAGCCCAGTTAGCACAACAAGCAAAATAACCGACTTCTGCTACACCCTGCGTACTTATAGGCTAGAATATCATCAGATTTTTTAGCCTTTTTGTTATGTCCACTACTACACCACAAAATATCCCCAAAGCAATTGGCTTTCTCATGCTATCAGCGCTGCTTTTTTCCATTATGGGGGTTTGTATACGCTACGCATCCCACACAGTAGATAATGCCACCATCGTATTTTTTCGCAATGCGGTTGGCTTATTGATCTTTCTACCTTTGATCCTACAAAAGGGCAGCACATTTTTTAGAACTGAAAAATTGTGGATGCATACATGGCGTTCAATTGTAGGCTTGGTGGCAATGTATGGCTTTTTTTATGCCATTGCCCACTTAAAACTCTCCAATGCCATGGTCTTCACCTATTCCTCGCCGATCTTCATCCCCTTAATTGCATGGTTATTTTTAAAAGAAAAAATGACCCTGAGTATGCTCATTGCCGCAGTCATTGGTTTGATTGGCGTCCTCTTCGTCGCAAAGCCCGATGCAGGAATGTTCAATCAGTTATCACTCATCGGACTAACCGCAAGCTTCTTGGCAGCCATGGCATTTGTCACTGTCCGTGCCCTTACAGCAACTGAACCACCTGAACGCATCGTGTTTTATTTCTGCTTTTTTGGCACACTCATTTCCATGATCCCGATGTTCTGGCTTTGGCGTCCTTATAGTTTCAAGGAGTTTGCTTTTCTGATTACAGCGGGGCTTTTGGCCAATATCAGTCAAATTTTTATGTCCAATGCCTATAAGCTTGCACCCGCAGGTCAAATTGGCCCCGTGAACTATATCGCGATTATTTTTGCGGGTATTTGGGGCTTTGCACTGTGGCAAGAATTGCCAGATATTTACAGCCTATTCGGTTTTGCTTTTATATTTTTAGCGATTTTGCTCTGTAGTCCAATCCTACAAAATAAGTTTAAAAAGTCATAAAGATTCAAACCATTTACCATCAAATGCACAGCCCCTTATTCAATAAAAAAGCACCCGAAGGTGCTTTTTTAATGCTTCAAAATTAATTTATTGATACCAACCAAACAGCTTAAAGAAATACGGCAGATACGCAATAATCAACATTGCAGGGAACAGCACAATCAGCGGCAAAATCCAACGTTCATAACGGTAATAAAACGACAAGTGACGAACTTCAGCATCCGCTTCATTGACTTCAGCATCCCCTATCGACTGTCGGGCCAAGAGGTGGTTCAATGCAACTGGAGGCGTAACATAACCTAGCTCAAAACCAATGAGTGTAATCATCCAAAAATGCACAGGATGAATACCGTATTGATAGGCTACAGGAGCAATAGTTGCAGAAATTAAAATGACTGCGCCAAACGGATCCATAATCATACCCACAAAGACCATCAATCCGACAATCAATGTGATAACCAAAAAAGTACTGCTGATATCAGTTGGGAATAAACTCATGACTTCAGTACGCTCTAGCAATCCACCAACGCTTACCGAAAGCGCCATCAAAATAACCAAAGCACCGATATGTCCAACGGTTTCACTGGTCGAAATATGCATCGACTTCCAAAAACCAACTTGACGTAGAATCTGCATAGAGCTGGATTGAGCCACTGTATGATTCGCAGCCTGCCCATCATCTGTGCTATTACCATGTAATCCTTCACGGTATTCTGCATGTGCAACCTGTGCGCCGGCTAAAGCAGGTTCAGCATTCGCACTATAATTTGCTGTTAGTGTTTCATCCCAATGCCCAACTGCTGACAATGGTGCTGGCTGATGACGTAATTTATCCACTAAAACGATCATCAGCAGAATAACAGGCATCATGACTGGTGCAGTAAATTCATTTAAATCTGTATTCAATAAATATTTATAGAACATCCAAATCAGCACGAAAATCACAATATAAGGAATAACGGCTAAGAAGGCACGTCCTGACTGCGGCGCTGCCACATTGGCTTGAGCAATACGGAACTTATGTTCTGCAAAAAATAACGACACAATTAAAAACATCGTAGATGTCAGCAAGAACGTATAAATACCATATTGATAAAGCAGATCCGTGGTCACTTCTTTATTTAGCGATGCAACAACCACAATCAATAAGCATGGACGTAAAACCACCCCAAGCGAACCGGACATTGCTGTTGCAGCCAAGGCAAATTGACGGCGTCCGCCAGCGTTCCACACTTCCTTATAAATAATCGCGCCTGCCGCAATGACAAAGATCCCCGATGCTCCAGTATAGGCTGTAGGCAATGCTGCTGCGATTAAAATCAGCCATGTTAAAGTCTCAGGAGCTAAGTTCCATGGGCGTAAAATATTCAAGAATAAATCTACGACACGGGTTTGCTTCAACAACATACCCGCCCAAATGAATAACGCTAGATTCAGGAAAATACTTGAAAACTCGACCAATTGCCCTAAATAGATGCCTTGCCCCATCGGGTAGTCCATAAAGAAGATAAAGGCGATACCTGTAATCAACGCCATATACGCATATAAAGGCACGCTTAGGAACGCGAAACTAAGACTACCGCCCTCTTTGGCATCTTTTGGCGGACTAAACAATTGCAAAACACTGATCAATGTCAGGATTGAGAACAGCGTCATCCACATCCAATAAATCAGTTCAGTTTCGGTGGTCATTGGAACTCCCGAATTTTTCACTGAATTGAATTGGCTGATACTTGAGTAGGTTAACAGTCCATTACCGAAGCTCATCATCAGGCTATAAACACGATAATCCTTCTTGGTTGCAGGACCGCGTAGACCAATATGATGAATTTTCAATGTCGCACTAATCGCAGCTATAACCACCATAAAAATCAACAAAATGGCGCGATTTTCAGTACCAAATTTAAAGATACCGAAGAAGCTTGTTTCAAAATTACGATAGGCGCGAATACTCGGATGCTTCTCCATATGTTGCATGGCTTTATCATAAAATTGATACTTTTCTTCACACTGCTGCACACTCGCTAAAATAGACGAACGAACGTCATTCTCAGATGCCGTACCAAAAAAATCAGCAAACTCATCTGCTGCATTGGCTTGCATTTGAGTTTTCACCAACGCATCGACATTCGGGTTACGGTCACATTCAGGCTTGGTCGGTTCTGCACGTAAAAATGAATACTGCATCCCAATGCTTTCATTACCATACAAACGCTCACCAGTACGCAGAAGCTGACCATGAATCATCTCCCCTGTACCGATAATCAATGTAAGCAGAAGCAAGATCAACACGACTAGAGTCGAAATCCATTCTGTCCAGACATACCTTAACAGCCCGACGATGCCGGATCTGTTTTGTGCATCATTTTGCATGAGTCTTCCTATTTTTTATTTTGGAGCCTAGCGGAGCCAAGCATCCTTTTCCTTAGCGGCTCGAGAAGATCCTTTCCCTGACCTAACTGTTTTATTATTACGTTTAAATTTGCATCAATATTCAAAACATTAAAATGACAATATGTATTTTCTTTTCGGTTTTTTTTGTCAACCCAATCACCTAAAGTGAGCTAACGATCCCAGAAATAATTGCCAACAAGATAGAACAAGGCGATGATAATGCCCCAAATCACCCCCAATAAATGTGCTTCGACTAAAATGGGGCTTCCAATTAATTCAGCCGTTCCCGTATTGCCCACGGTATTTTCCCACACCAATTTTGCCAAAATCAGCAACAATACAAAGGCTGCAAAATTTCGCTCCCGTCGATACATCAAATGCACACAAGCGACCGCGACATAGGCACCATGTAAGACACCAGATAATCCGGCATAGGCTTCAATATCGGGTAAGAAAAAATAGAAACTTAGACTGATTAAAGGGGATAAAATCAATAAGATGGCAACAAAGTGCCATATTGAAACTCTTGGAAAAATAAACGGTAAGCAGATAAAGGCCAACATATTTAAAGCAAAATGAATCCAACCAACATGAACCCAATGGGCCGTCCATAAGCGCCAAAAGTCATGAAATAAATCATCTTGCCAGTAGATAAAATAGTCTTTAAATACCTGTAGCGAGGCACAGATCGAAACGAATACGGCAAGAAAGACAATTTTCGGAATTAAAAATTGTGTTTTCATTTTCGCTCCTCCTGTACCTCACATTTGGACTACATGCTTTATTAATTTGTTGCAGCACCACTGGTTTCAGCATCGCCACTAAACAAATCATCGAGTTCTGAACTATTGGCACTTTCATCCCAGAAATGTTCCATACCATCATCACCGGTACGAACGCCTGTATGTTCAGTCCAATAACGATCTGAAATCCCTTTCACCATGCTTTCAGCCATACTATCGATGAGCTTAAATTGCGGGTTAACAGGTTTTTCATCACTACGCGCTTGTGCAAAGGTACGTAGTGCATCACGGATTTTCGCATCATCGCCACTGGCTTGTGCAGCTACCGCATATAACGCATGAGACAGTCTCACGCCTTTTTGCTCACCAATTTGCGCGGATTGTTTTAAGGTTTGGTATGGATCAGGTTTTCCATCTCCAGCACCCGGCAATAACGTCCAGATCACAGCGCGGGTTGCATTTGGTGCGCCCCAGAATTTTTCATTATTCAGACACACCATACCGCGTTCAACAATCGCAGCAATGTCTTTCGGAACGTTTACCGCCCCACCTGAGTTAATATCATTGGTCATGGCCTGTAAGCCACTTAACATTCCCAACATATACACTGTTTGGTCAATGTCGCTGTTCATTTTTGGACAGCCTTCACCTAGACTTTTCTTATACTTCTTTTCAAAACGATCTTGAAATAATTGATAGCCGGTATATTGACGCTGTGCAGCAAGTGCCGCCCAACGCTTTTGCTCAACACGAGCATCCTGTGCTTCGGATACTTGGTTAGCTTTAGATGCACGTAAATAGCGTAACTCTGCGTCCAAGGCTTTTTGTTCTGCACAAATCCCTGCTGCTGAATACATCAACACAGCCACACGTGTTGGGTCTGCGCCCATATCTTTGGTGGCCATAATGGCTGGAGTTAATGAATTACCTGAATTACACACCATTTCAGCATCTCCCATGGCTAAAATTGGTGGCACAATATGTTTTTCGGTAAATCCGAGTGCAACATTAGCACCGGTTTTTACAACCTGCGAACAACCCGCGAATAATGTACTTGTTATTGCTACAACTGCCACACCCTGGCATATTTTTTGGACGCTCGACATTTTCCTGTCCTCTATAATTGTGTTTATGTCCATCACGACAAACATATCAGAAGCAAAAAATGAATAAAAGAGTATTTGCTCTAATTTGAACGACACACTGTGCCACGAATCAAGCTGAATGCAATTGACTGATTTTTTACAAAGACTAAATTTTAGGCAAAAAAAAGTAGCATAGCGACGGTTCGGCACATGCTACTTATTAACTGTGAAAGCGTTTGACTGCTTATTTTTGAGTTAACTGTTCCTTCAGCACTGTTCCCAGTCGTCCTATAACAATTGCTAACACAATCGCTATTACCAGAAACATCCAAGTTGGCATCATCATGATGATTTCCTTTAACGGCTGTTGGTAAGGCTAATATATAGGCAGAGAATCAACACACAGCTTAAAATTGTCAGACAATTTAAATATTTTGCCAATAAATTTCAATCCTGTCAGACAAGATTATTTTACCCACAATATAAGATAATGAAATATTTGCATTTTATTGAATTTTAAAAATAAAGGCTGTCTAACAATTAGATCATTTTGGCCAATACTTTGAGTGATTTCCACTGTTTCAATGACAATTGATCGCGCCAAATAATCACTGGTTTTGCACGTGCATGCATAAAATACACCACAATATACATTTGATGATCCAAAATATGGCTTATTTGAACACGTTGTACTGGGCGGTTGAGTCGTTGCAAAGACCAATCAGTTCCATCCAAATAATCTAGACTGGTGACGTGTAAATGCTTACGGAAAAACAGAACATAAACCACCAGTCCAATGAGGAAAAATATCCCCCAAAGCATGGGTGTTAGTAACTGATAAAGCAGCGTCATCAATACCGCAAAAATAAAAAACTGAAACGCATGCGATAAAAAACTGCGTTTCAGTTTGAATTGCCGATTATCCATGAACGTAATGTTTTAATTTTTGAATAAACGTTTTTAATTCAGGACGTGGCGGTTCACTAACTTCCATAAACCAATCCAACAAATCTGGATCTTCTGCAGCAACGAGTTCTGCAAACATGTCTTTTTCAGCTGCATCGGCTTGTAAATAGTAATTTTTGACGTAGGGATCAAAATAAACATCAATCTCTTTTAAACCACGACGTGCACGGTAGATCACTTTACGCTCTTCTAAGCTGATTTCATCAGTCATTGTCTTCCCCAATCGTTGAACACGTCTAGTGTAACTCATCCACCCCATTGAAGTGGAGTGTTTTCACAGATTGACCGAATGCTTCATCGCATTTCCTGCTTTTGAATGTTCTGCGCATTGCAGTCACTCGCTGCATCTTATAAGTTGAGACAAAGCCATAAAAATGAATAGGATATTCAAAATGCTATCTGGAGCGATTCGCCCACTCAACAACATGCTGCCACGTCAATTATTTAATGCAGAACATGATGCATTTCGTGAAACAGTACGAAAATTTTATGAAAAAGAAGTTGTGCCCAATATCGAAAAGTATGAAAAACAACAACATGTAGACCGTGACTTATGGAATAAAGCCGGTGCCATGGGCTTGCTTTGCCCGACCATGCCCGAAGCTTATGGCGGCTATGGTGTAGACCGACTCTATAGCATGATTCTGATTGAAGAGCAGGCCTATGCTATGGACTCCTCTACCGGCTTTTCACTGCACTCCGACATCGTGGCCAATTACATTCATAACTTTGGCAATGAAGAACAAAAGTTGCATTGGCTGCCGAAAATGGCATCTGGCGAAACCGTGACTGCCATTGCAATGACCGAACCGGGCACAGGTTCAGACCTACAAGCCGTACGCACAACCGCTACAGAAGATGGTGATGACTATATTATTAATGGGTCAAAAATCTTTATCACCAATGGCTATTTATGTGACATGGCAATTGTGGTCTGCAAGACAGGCAATAGTGAAAAAGGTTCAGCCAATTTATCGCTAATTATCGTCGAAGCAGATCGCGTCGGTTTTAGTAAAGGCAAACCTTTAAACAAAATTGGCATGAAAGGTCAGGATACCTGTGAACTGTTCTTTGATAATGTCCGCGTCCCTAAAAGTAACTTACTCGGCATGCAAGGTATGGGCTTTATGATGCTGATGAAGGAATTGGCTTGGGAGCGCATGTTGGTTGCGATTATTTGCCAAGCAGGTGCAGAAGCAGCCTTTGCGCACACTGTTCAATACACCAAAGAACGTAAGGCATTTGGCAAGACCGTATCAAGTTTCCAAAACACACGTTTTAAATTGGCAGAACTACGTACTGAAATCGATTTTTGTCGAGCTTATCTAGATCGCTGTATGGAACTACAACTTGAGGAACAGCTCGGTATTGACGCTGCAGCCGCTGCTAAATACAAAATTTCAGAAATGTTTTCCAAAGTCGTGGATGAATGTCTGCAGTTGCATGGTGGCTATGGCTATATGCTTGAATATCCAATTGCACGGGCTTATATTGACAATCGAGCCAATCGTATTTATGCCGGTACCAATGAAATTATGAAAGAGCTGATTTCCCGCTCTTTATAACAAAAAAGCCCATCAGATGATGGGCTTTTTTCATTCTTTCGATATCAACTTAAATCATTCACAAAATCACAGATTAATGCAGCGACCAATGCGGGTTGCTCTTTGTGCGGCATGTGATGAAGCCCTTCCAAAATCTCTAGCTCTGCATCAGCTTTTATACCCGAAAAAAGTTTCTGAGCTTGTGCTGTCGTCCCGTATTCATCCAGTTCTCCGTGAATAACCAAGCTTGGACACTGTACATTTCCAACATAATGCTCAAGGTTCCATTGACGAAAACTCGGTGAGAGCCATGTTTCTGTCCAAGCATCCAAAACCCATTGGGCTTTATCCCCATGGTATTTAGCCAAGCGTTCAAGCTGTCCCGGCTGCGCAAACGCTGTTTTGGCTTCACGTATACCCGATAATGTCAGTACTTCCACTTCATACTGTGCGGCTATGGTAATCAGACCATGACATTGTTCAGTATATTCACTGGCAATCACAACAGACATTCCCCCACCGACACTATGCCCCATCACAATAAACTGTTGAATGGAATAATGTTGAAGAAGCGCCTTAAAGCCCTGCTGTGCTTCGGCATAGACAAAATCAGTACTTAATACATCAGGATTTGCTGACGAACGACCAAAACCCAACCGATCATAAGCAATGACCTTTCTGCCAGACGCAGAAGCCAATTGCGCAGGAAAATCACGCCACAAATCCACACTTCCTAGTGAATCATGCATTAATATAATCGGAGCCAAAGTTGCATCTTTATCTGTAGTTTCTGGCTGCCAAACTTGGGTATATAGCTCATAAGCATTTAATTCTATAAATTCTGAATGTTCTTGAATATTCACATTAACCCTGTGTGCTTTTCCTTATTTTCAACATGATATATTTTTCAACAAATAAAGCGCATCAAATAAAACCCTAAAGTCACACATCTAAAGTAAAAAAAAGGAGCATCATGCTCCTTTTTTATGTAATAGACTTAAGAAACTAATCTGGGTTTAGCAGCCACTTGATCAGACTTTTTTTCAAATTTCAGCACTCCATCTTCAAATGAAGCATGCTTTAATTCTTTACGATCTGCCAAATAGTTATTGCTGACTTTCCACGGTGCATGTTTACCCTGTTTTGGCATCACATCTGCTGCACGTGCAATATAGCCTGAAGTCAAGCTTCCCATTACTGTATCTTCTAACAACTCGGTCGCATCGCCTTGTGGAATCACTTGGTTATAACCATTTTGATCCATATAGTTAATCAATTTACAGATGTATTCAGAAGCAATATCCACTTTTAAAGTCCATGAAGCATTAATATAGCCAATAATCATCGCCATATTGGGTACATCACTGACCATAACACCACGATATAACATATGTTTTGAGGTATTCAGTGGCTGTCCATCGATTGTGGCACTAATGCCGCCTAAAATTTGAATGTTGAGACCTGTAGCAGAAATTACTACATCTGCATCAAGATGTTTACCTGATTTCAATTGAATGCCATTTTCAGTAAAACTTTCAATTTGATCGGTTTCAACAGATGCACGGCCATCGCGTAAAATTTTAAACAAATCACCATCTGGCACCACACAAAGGCGCTGATCCCAAGGATTGTAATCTGGGGTAAAGTGCTTCATATCCACTTTACCTTTCAACTGCAACTCAATTGATTTTAATAAAAATTTACGGAGTAATTTAGGTTGCTTTTGTGCAACAGCATAAACAGCCCGTTGGACACCGATATTTCGTGCACGGGTCAGTTTATAAGCAACATCTTCAGGCAATACTTTACGCATCTTGTCATAAATGATGTCAATAGAAGGTACTGAGGCAATATAGGTTGGAGAACGCTGTAGCATGGTCACATGCCCTGCACCGCCTTTTGCCATAGCTGGTACCAATGTAATCGCTGTTGCTCCACTGCCAATAATCACCACTTTTTTGCCTGCATAATTAAAATTTTCAGGCCAATGTTGTGGATGAATGAAGGTACCTTTAAAGTTTTTCTGCCCTTTAAACTCAGGTTGGAAACCTTGGTCATAATTATAATAACCCGTACAGCCAAAGACGAAATT
The DNA here is from genome assembly GCF_013418685.1 of Acinetobacter sp. YH12129. NCBI lineage: Bacteria > Pseudomonadati > Pseudomonadota > Gammaproteobacteria > Moraxellales > Moraxellaceae > Acinetobacter > Acinetobacter sp. YH12129. The sequence continues at coordinate 232,238 of NZ_VPBP01000001.1, read as the reverse complement.
TGCAACCCAGGTTTGTTGTTTCTTCTTCGCATCTTCAATAACAACAGACCATTTACGAGTCAGTGAGTCGTAATTTGCACTCACAACACGATGTTGAAAATGAATTTTTTCTTTGATCTTATATTCATCAATCACTTCAGAAAGATAGCCTTTAATCGAAGACCCATCAGCAAGCACACTAGATTTTTTCCACGGCTTAAAATTGAAGCCAAAAGTTGACATATCCGAATCAGAACGAATACCCGGATATTTAAAAAGATCCCATGTACCACCGAAACTTTCACGTCGTTCAATAATTTCAAATGAACGATTTGGACAATTTTTTGAAAGATGAGCAGCCAAACCTACACCAGAGATCCCTGCACCTACAATGAGAATATCAACTTGTTTTTCCATGTTGTTCTTTTAACCTATCTTAGATTTATATTTATTAAATCACATTTTTGACAATGCACAATGTCAAGTTTAAGCAAAAGGCGATTTATTTTTATCTTTTAAGGACAAATTGAATTATTGTCTAACAATATACAGCCAATACAAAACTGCAGGCATTAAAAAAGGTCGGTTAAAAACCGACCTTTTTTAGAACAACGTACGCTGCTCTTCACGAAATTAGTTAACTTCGCGATCTACTAGCTCAACGTAAGCCATCGGTGCAGCATCACCTGCACGGAAGCCCGCTTTAAGAACACGTAGATAACCGCCGTTACGTTCTTTGTAACGAGGGCCAAGAACGGTAAATAATTTACCAACAGTTGCAGCTGAACGAGTACGAGCAAACGCTAAACGACGGTTTGCTACAGAATCGACTTTAGCTAAAGTGATTAAAGGCTCAGCAACACGACGTAATTCTTTTGCTTTAGGAACAGTAGTTTTAATTAACTCGTGTTCGAACAAAGAATTAGCCATGTTTTGGAACATCGCTTTACGATGACTGCTTGTACGGCCTAATTTCACACCACTATTACGATGACGCATGGTGATAGTCCTACTTAATTAACGGCTACGATAAGCAAAGCGATCGTCCATGCGGAGGCTAGCCGGTGGCCAGTTCTCTAAACGCATGCCCAATTGCAAGCCTTTCGATGCCAGAACATCTTTAATCTCAGTCAACGATTTTTTACCTAAGTTAGGAGTTTTAAGCAACTCAACTTCAGTACGTTGAACAAGATCGCCAATGTAGTAAATATTTTCTGCTTTCAAACAGTTAGCAGAACGAACAGTAAGCTCTAGATCATCTACTGGACGAAGCAAAATCGGATCAACTTCTTCACGAGGTTCTTGAGCAACTGGTGCTTGATCTTTCTGAAGATCAACAAAAATTGCAATTTGTTGTTGCAAGATTGTTGCCGCTTTGCGGATTGCTTCTTCAGGATCAACAGTACCGTTGGTTTCAAGATCAATGATCAATTTATCAAGGTCAGTACGTTGTTCTACACGAGCGTTTTCCACTGTGTAAGACACACGTTTGATTGGGCTGTAAGAAGCATCTAATTGTAAACGACCCACTGGGCGAGTTTCGCCTTCAGGGAAGCGTGAATCAGAAGTCTCATAACCACGACCTTGAGAAACTTTCAGGCGCATTTTTAATGAGCCAGAAGCACTTAAAGTACCGATCAAGTGTTCAGGGTTAACCACTTCAACATTGTGTGGTAAACGAAGGTCAGCGGCTGTAACGTCGCCAGGACCTTGTTTTTCCAATGTCAGATAAGCTTCATTTTGATCGAACAGCTTAATAGACAATCCTTTTAGGTTCAGCAAGAGCTCGACGATGTCCTGCTGCAAGCCTTCCAAAGTACTGTACTCGTGCTCGACACCTTCAATCTCTACTTCAACCACGGCTGCGCCAGGTAAAGAAGACAAAAGGATACGACGTAAAGCATTACCAAGAGTATGACCAAAGCCACGCTCTAATGGTTCTAGAATAACTTTTGCCGAGGTCCCGCTTGCCGCTTCGACCTTGATCGCTTGCGGAGTTAGAAACTCATTTGCAGTACGCGTCATTATTGCTACCTCAAGGATTATTTAGAATACAATTCTACAATCAAGCTTTCGTTGATTTCAGCAGGTAAATCAGAACGATCTGGTGCAGCTTTGAACGTACCTTCCAATTTAGAATGATCAATTTCAATCCAAGCTGGAATGCCACGTTGAGTCGCTAACTCAACTGCGTTTTTGATACGCAATTGTTGTTTAGCACCTTCGTGAACTGCAACAACGTCACCAGCTTTAACTTGGATAGACGCGATGTTAACACGACGACCATTTAAAGTGATTGAACGGTGAGATACAAGCTGACGAGCTTCTGCACGTGTAGAACCAAAACCCATGCGATAAACAACGTTATCTAGACGGCTTTCAAGAAGTTTCAACAAGTTTTCACCTGTTGCGCCTTTAACACGAGCAGCTTCTTTGTAGTAGTTACTAAATTGACGCTCTAAAACACCGTACATACGACGTACTTTTTGTTTTTCACGTAATTGTAGTGAGTACTCAGATTGTTTGCCGCCACGAGCGCCACCATGTTGGCCAGGTGCTTTAGCAGCTTTTTTTGTTTTGACGTCAAATGGTTTAACGCCAGATTTTAATTGCAGGTCTGTCCCTTCGCGGCGAGAGAGTTTGCATTTTGGACCAATATAACGAGCCATGAATGTTTCTCCTTACACGCGACGTTTTTTAGGTGGACGGCAACCGTTGTGCGGGATTGGCGTCACATCGGTAATGCTGTTAATTTTATAACCCACTGCACCTAAAGCACGAACCGCAGATTCACGACCTGGACCAGGACCTTTTACAAGGACGTCCAAGTTTTTCAAACCGTAATCTAAAGCAGCTTTACCAGCAACTTCAGCAGCTACCTGAGCAGCAAACGGAGTTGATTTACGTGATCCACGGAAGCCTTGTCCACCAGAGGTAGCCCAAGCCAGTGCATTACCTTGACGATCGGTAATAGTCACAATGGTGTTATTAAAAGAAGCGTGAATGTGTGCAACACCTTCAGAGACGGTACGAGTGACCTTCTTGCGTGTGCGAGTATCTTTAGCCATCTTTTAGCTTCCAGAAATCTTATTTCTTAATAGGTTTGCGCGGACCTTTACGGGTACGTGCGTTAGTTTTGGTGCGTTGACCACGGACAGGCAAGCTGCGACGATGACGAAGACCGCGGTAGCAGCCTAAATCCATTAAACGTTTAATGTTCATGGAAATTTCGCGACGTAAATCACCTTCGGTAGGAACCTTAGTAACTTCTGCACGAATCGCATCAAGCTGAGCGTCATCTAATTCACGAATTTTAGTTGTTGGTGCAATACCAGCAGCAGCTAAGATAGCTTTTGCAGTGTGGCGACCAATACCAAAAATGTACGTTAGAGAGATAACAGCATGCTTGTTATCCGGAATGTTTACACCGGCAATACGAGCCATTCAATTTTCTCCAAAAAGGCAGTTAAGATAATCAACCGCCCGACAAAATCTTTGAGGGGCGGATAATAACCTAATTAGCCTACTGAAATCAACAGGTCTTGATCAGATTAACCTTGACGCTGCTTATGACGAGGTTCTGCGCTGCAAATTACGCGAATAACCCCATTACGACGGATAACTTTACAGCTACCACAAATTTTCTTTACAGAAGCTTGAACTTTCATAATGAAACCTCTAAGTGCGCTTATCCTTTCGGATGAGCAGTCGTTTTACGCATTAACGATTGATTGTCATATTGATGCGATGTGAGATGAGCTTGGAGCTGAGCCATAAAGTCCATCACCACCACCACTACGATCAGTAAAGACGTACCACCTAAGCTAAATGGAATACCAAATGAGCTTTGTAGAATCATCGGCATTAAACAGATGATTGTGATATAAACCGCGCCAATAAAAGTCAAACGATTCAAAATATGATCTAAATAGCGTGCAGTTTGCTCACCAGGACGAATACCCGGTACATAAGCACCACTACGTTTTAAATTCTCTGACACTTCTTTCGGACTAAATACTAGCGCAGTATAGAAGTAACAGAAGAAGATAATTAATGCACCAAATAGCACCAAATACATCGGTTGACCCGGCGACAATACGAGTGCCAAATCTTGTAGGCCACGTTTAATCACGCCAGCATTTGGGTCTGCACTGCCAACCCATTGCCCTAAGCTCGCTGGGAACAATAGCAATGAACTCGCAAAAATTGCAGGAATCACACCCGCCATATTAATTTTTAATGGCAAATGTGTTTGCTGAGCAGTAAATACACGACGACCTTGCTGTTTTTGAGCATAGTTTACTGGAATGCGACGCTGCGCCTTCTCAATAAACACAATTGCTGCTAACACTGCAACAGATAGCAATGCAAAGATTGCAAGACCAATTAAACTTGATTGGCCATTATCTACTGAGGTTAAAGATTGCAGAACCAAGTTCGGCAAACCAGCAACGATACCAGCGAAGATGATCATGGAAATACCATTCCCTACTCCACGCTCAGTAATTTGCTCACCTAACCACATCAGGAACATTGTACCTGCAACCAAAGAAGTTACAGCAGGAACGTAAAAAGCAAGTCCACTAGTCAAAGTAATATTTTGACTAATCAGACCTGCACACATCCCAACGGCTTGCACAAGTGCAAGAAACAATGTGCCTTGTCGCGTATATTGATTGATCTTACGCTTACCTTGTTCGCCTTCTTTCTTTAAAGCTTCCAGCGAAGGAACAACCGTAGACATTAACTGCACGATAATCGATGCAGAGATATACGGCATAATCCCAAGAGCAAGAATTGACATACGCTCTAATGCACCACCTGAGAACATGTTAAACAAACCAAGGATCGTACCTTGGTTTGCATTAAACAGATTCTCTAGTGCGGCATTGTTAATGCCCGGTACTGGAATATGTGCTCCCAGTCGAAAAACCAACAACGCCCCGATGAGGAACATCATACGGCGAATAATTTCACGATATTTCACATGAAAAGGTTGGCCTTTCATCATGTTAACATGACCTGTCGAACTAGGAGTCATAGACACTGGGGATTACTCCTCGACTTTACCGCCAGCAGCTTCAACAGCAGCTTTAGCGCCTTTAGTCAATGCAACACCTTGAACAGTGAATGCACGAGTAATTTCACCAGAAAGTACGATGCGTGCACGCAACATATCTTTACGTACAACGTTAGCAGCTTTTAAAGTTTCAAGAGACACGATGTCGCCTTCAACTTTAGCAAGTTCTGATAAACGTACTTCAGCAGTTTTCAAAGCCATTTGGCTAGTGAAACCGAATTTAGGTAAACGACGGTATAACGCAGTTTGACCACCTTCGAAACCAGGACGTGTACCACCGCTCTTACGTGAGTTTTGACCTTTGACACCACGGCCACCAGTCTTACCAACGCCAGAACCGATACCACGGCCTAAACGAAGGTTGTCACGCTTAGCACCTTCTGCAGGTGCAATTGTATTTAAACGCAGAGTCATGGCTTATTCCTCTACACTAACCATATAGTAAACTTGGTTGATCATACCACGGTTAGAAGGCGTATCTTGCACTTCAACTGTATGACCAATACGACGCAGACCTAAACCTTTAAGGCTAAGCTTGTGATTTTTCAAGCGGTGCGATGAAGATTTAGTCTGGGTAACTTTAATCGTTTTCATGATTGATTACCCTTGAATTTGTGCTACTGATAAACCACGTTTCGCAGCAACTTTCTCAGGAGAAGTCATATCACGCAAACCGTTAAAAGTTGCGTTTACTACGTTAGCAGCGTTAGTAGAACCATAACACTTAGTTAATACGTTACGTACACCTACAGCTTCTAAAACTGCACGCATAGCGCCACCAGCAATTACACCAGTACCTTCAGAAGCAGGTTGCATGTAAACGCGGCTTGCACCGTGACGAGCATTGATAGGGTGCTGAACAGTACCGTCAACAAGGTCAACAGTAATCATGTTGCGACGAGCAGCTTCAAGTGCTTTAGAAATAGCAGCTGGAACTTCACGTGCTTTACCACGACCAAAACCTACGCGACCATTACCATCACCCACAACAGTTAATGCTGTGAAAGAGAAGATACGACCACCCTTAACAACTTTGGCTACACGATCAACGGCAACCAGCTTTTCAACAAGACCTTCGTTTTGTTCAACTTTAGCCATGATTAGAACTCCAAGCCGTTTTCACGAGCAGCATCAGCCAAGGCTTTGATACGACCATGATATTTGAAACCAGAACGGTCAAATGCAACTTTAGTTACACCAGCCGCTTTAGCACGTTCTGCAATTAAAGCACCAACTTTCTGAGCCGATTCAACGTTACCAGTAGTACCAGCACGTAGAGTAGCGTCTAAAGTAGAAGCTTGCGCTAATACTTTGCCACCATCTGCAGAGATAACTTGAGCATAGATGTGACGCGGAGTGCGGTTTACACACAAACGAGTCGCACCCAATGCACGGATGTGCAAGCGTGTGCTTTTCGCACGACGCAAACGGGATTGTTTCTTTTCGTTCATAAGAACCTCGCGCCTTATTTCTTCTTAGCTTCTTTACGAAGTACAACTTCGTCAGAATAACGAACACCTTTACCTTTATAAGGCTCTGGCGGACGGTAACCACGGATTTCTGCAGCAACTTGACCTAATTTAGCTTTATCAGCAGATTTAAGTACAATTTCAGTTGCAGTAGGAGTTTCTGCAGTTACACCTTCAGGAAGGTTGTAGTCGATCGGGTGAGAGAAACCAAGGTTAAGGTTAACAATGTTACCTTTAACCGCAGCTTTATAACCAACACCGATAAGCTGTAACTTACGTTCGAAACCTTCGTTAACACCTTTTACAAGGTTGTTAAGCACAGCGCGAGCAGTACCAGCTTGCATCCAAGCATCTTTAGATTCAGCTTTAGGAGCAATAACTAGAGTACCGTCTTCCTGTTTTAGCTCGACCAGCGCATGCAGGTTGAAAGACAATGTACCTTTGCTGCCTTTCACTTCGACCTGCCGGCCGTTCTGAGTAACTGTAACACCGTTAGGTACAGTTACTGGGGCTTTAGCCACACGAGACATGAGGAATCACCTATTAAGAAACAAAAGCAATAACTTCACCACCGATACCTGCAGCACGTGCAGCGCGATCAGTCATGATGCCTTTGCTTGTAGAAACAATTGCAATACCTAAACCTTGCTTAACGCTAGGAAGTGCATCTTTACCGCGATATTGACGTAGACCAGGACGGCTTACGCGTTTCACAGTATCGATAACTGGTTTGCCTTCGAAATATTTTAAAGTAATCGTTAAAGTCGCTTTGCCTTCATTGTCAGCAACAGCTACATCAGCGATATAACCTTCTTGTTGAAGTACGTTAGCAATCGCAACTTTCAACTTTGAGTTTGGCATAGAAACAGTTTGTTTCTTTGCCATTTGTGCGTTACGAACACGTGTTAGCATGTCGGCAACGGTATCTTGCATACTCATTTATAGTGCTCCTTACCAGCTTGCCTTAACAACGCCCGGTACATCACCTTGCATTACTGTTTCACGTAATTTGTTACGGCTTAAGCCGAACTTACGGAAGTAACCATGAGGACGACCAGTTAAACCACAACGGTTACGTAGACGTACTGGAGACGCATTACGTGGTAATGCTTGAAATTTCATCATCGCTTCGAAACGTTCTTCGTCTGATGCATTAACGTTTGCGATAATTGCTTTTAATTCAGCACGTTTCGCAGCGTATTTAGCAACAGTAGCTTCGCGTTTCAATTCGCGATTAATCATACCTTTCTTAGCCATATCGACCTCTTATTTGAACGGGAAGCCGAATGCACGCATAAGCGCACGGCCTTCGTCATCGGTGCGAGCAGTCGTAGTGATGGTAATGTCCATACCACGAATACGATCAATCTTATCAAAATCGATTTCAGGGAACATGATTTGTTCCTTAAGACCCATTGAGTAGTTACCACGACCATCGAATGATTTCGCAGAGAAACCACGGAAGTCACGGATACGAGGGATCGCGATAGAGATCAAACGGTCTAAGAATTCGTACATACGTTCGCCGCGTAAAGTAACTTTACAGCCGATCGGCCAACCATCACGGATTTTGAAACCAGCGATAGATTTACGAGCTAAAGTAAGTACTGGTTTTTGACCAGCAATTGCTTGCATATCAGAAAGAGCGCCATCTAACAATTTCTTGTCAGCTGATGCAGCACCAACACCCATGTTGATGGTGATTTTTGTAATGCGAGGAATATCCATCACATTCTTAACGCCCAATGTTTCTTTTAATTGAGCCTTAAGTTCGTCGTTGTAACGCGTTTTAAGTCTGGCCATTGCCTAGTCAACCTATTACTTCGCTACCGCCACTGATTCACCATTAGATTTGAATACGCGAGTTTTCACGCCTTCAATCACTTGGTAACCAACACGGTCAGCCTTTTGGGTTGTAGCATTAAAAATTGCCACGTTAGAGATATGAAGCTCAGCTTCTTGAGTTACGATGCCGCCTTCAGCGCCAGTAGCTCGGTTAGGCTTTTGATGCTTCGTTACCAAGTTAAGGCCTTCAACCTTAACACGGTCATTTGAAACAGACAAAACAGTACCTTGTTTGCCTTTTTCTTTACCTGCGATAACAATTACTTGATCGCCCTTTTTAATCTTAGCCATGAGTGCCTCTTATAGAACTTCAGGAGCCAATGAAATAATTTTCATGAACTGTTCAGTACGAAGTTCACGAGTCACTGGTCCGAAAATACGAGTTGCAATCGGCGCTTTGTTGTTGTTCAAAATAACAGCTGCGTTATCGTCGAAACGAATAACTGAACCATCTGCACGACGGATGCCGAATTTTGTACGTACAACTACAGCATTCATCACGTCACCTTTTTTAACACGTGCGCGTGGAATAGCTTCTTTTACAGTAACTTTAATAATGTCGCCAACAGAAGCATAACGACGATGTGAACCACCAAGTACTTTAATACATTGTACGCGGCGAGCACCACTGTTGTCTGCTACGTCGAGCATACTTTCGGTTTGAATCATTGCCCTACTCCAAAACCGAGCATCACCGGTCGCAATTTCGAAAGGCTCAAAGAGTACTCGAAATTGACCGATGATGCAAGAACGTTTAATTACTCAGCAGCAGCTTCAACAACTTCAACTAAAGTCCAAGACTTAGTTTTAGAAATTGGGCGGCTTTCTTTGATGCTTACTACGTCGCCAACTTTAGCAACATTGTTTTCATCATGAGCGTGTAATTTAGTTGAACGGCGGATTGATTTGCCATACAACGGGTGTTGAACGCGGCGTTCGATAAGAACAACGATAGACTTGTCCATCTTGTCGCTAACTACTTTACCGGTTAACGTGCGAACTGTTTGTTCACTCATTGTCCGTTCCCCTGTTTTTCGGTAAGGAGGGTCTTAATACGAGCAATTGTCTTACGAGTAAGCGCAACTTCGTGCGATTTACCCAATTGACCAGTTGCTTTCGCCATACGAAGACGGAATTGGTTAAGCTGTTGCTCATCAAGCAAAGCTGTCAACTCTTCTACCGACTTTTCACGTAGATCATTAGTTTTCATTACATTACCGTCCGAGTCACGATAGTGGTTTTAAACGGAAGTTTTGCAGCAGCAAGCGTAAACGCTTCGCGAGCAAGTTCTTCGTTAACACCATCAATTTCGTACAAGACTTTACCTGGTTTGATTTGGCAAACCCAGTATTCCACAGAACCTTTACCTTTACCCATACGAACTTCTAATGGTTTTTCAGTAATTGGTTTGTCTGGGAAAACACGGATAAAGATCTTACCACCACGTTTAATACGACGGCTGATTGTACGACGCGCTGCTTCAATTTGACGTGCGGTCATTTGACCACGTTCAACTGATTTAAGTGCAATAGTACCAAAAGATACTGAGCTACCGCGATGTGCTAGACCAGTGTTACGGCCTTTTTGCACTTTACGGAATTTAGTACGTTTAGGTTGTAACATGGATTATTCTCCTTTTTCAGCAGAACGATCATTGCGACGACCACGACGCTCTTGACCTTCACCACGACCACGGCCACGTTTAGCTGGACGTTCTTCAGCTGGAGCTGGGTTCATGACTTGTTTCATGCCGCCCAAGATCTCACCACGGAAGATCCATACTTTAACGCCGATCGTACCGTAAGTAGTCTCAGCACGCATAGTAGCATAGTCGATGTCAGCACGAAGAGTATGAAGAGGTACACGACCTTCACGATACCATTCAGTACGAGCAATCTCAGCACCACCTAGACGGCCTGAAACTTCTACTTTGATACCTTTAGCACCAGCACGCATAGAGTTTTGAACCGCACGCTTCATAGCACGACGGAACATTACACGTTTTTCTAATTGAGAAGCGATTGCTTCAGCAACTAAACGAGCGTCTAAATCTGGGCGATCGATTTCGTTGATACTTACTTGCGCAGGAACACCCATAATGGCTGTTAATTCGCGTTGTAATTTCTCAATGTCTTCGCCTTTTTTACCGATCACGATACCAGGACGTGCAGTGCTAATAGTTACTTTAGCTGCGCCTGTAGGGCGTTCGATAAGAATATTGCTAACCATCGCATTCTTAAGTTTTTTAGTTAAAAACTCACGAACTTGAAGATCTTTTAGCAAATATTCAGCATATTGTTTCGGATTCGCATACCAGTTAGCGTTATGACGTTTCACAACACCTAGGCGGATACCGATTGGATGAACCTTCTGACCCATATCAAACCCCTACCTTAACGGTAATGTGACAAGTACGCTTAGTAATACGATCTGCACGGCCTTTAGCACGTGGCAAAATACGTTTCAGGCTCATGCCTTCATCAACGTAGATCGTAGAAACTTTAAGGTCGTCTACATCTAAACTGTTATTGTGTTCAGCGTTTGCAATCGCAGATTCCAATGCTTTTTTAACTAAAACTGCAGCTTTTTTGTTGCTGAAGTTTAAGATATTTAAAGCATGCGCAACAGATTTGCCGCGAATTAGGTCTGCAACCAAACGTGCTTTTTGTGCCGAGATAGCGGCACCGCGTAATTTAGCAGTTACTTCCATCATAGCACCTATTAACGTTTAGACTTCTTGTCAACACCGTGACCACGATAGGTACGAGTTGGCGCGAATTCACCTAATTTATGACCAACCATATGCTCAGATACGATCACTGGAACATGGTTACGGCCATTGTGTACAGAAATTGTTAGACCAACAAAATCCGGTAAGATCATCGAACGACGCGACCAAGTTTTGATCGGCTTACGGTTATTAGCCGCGATAGCCGCTTCAACCTTAGCGAACAAGTGCGCATCGACGAATGGGCCTTTTTTCAGAGAACGAGGCATTGTCAGATTCCTTTACTTGTTACTTAACGCGACGGTCGCGAATGATCATCTTAGTCGTACGCTTGTTGGTACGTGTTTTGTACCCTTTAGCTTTTTGACCCCATGGACTTACAGGTTGAATACCTTTGTTACGTCCTTCACCACCACCATGTGGATGGTCTACTGGGTTCATCGCCATACCACGTACGGTAGGACGAACGCCACGCCAGCGTGATGCACCTGCTTTACCAAGTGAACGAAGGTTGCTTTCTGAGTTAGAAACTTCACCTAACACAGCACGGCATTCAACGTGTACTTTACGCATTTCGCCTGAACGAAGACGAATAATAGCGTAAGAACCGTCACGACCCAACAATTGAGCAGATGTACCAGCAGAACGTACTAATTGTGCGCCTTTACCGATTTTAAGCTCGATGTTGTGAAGAGTAGAACCGATAGGCATGTTGCGAAGTGGCAAGCAGTTACCTGGACGGATTGGAGCATCGTTACCAGATTGAACTTGATCACCAGCGCGAAGGCCTTTAGGTGCAATAATATAGCGACGTTCACCGTCAGCATATTTCAATAAAGCAATATGAGCTGTACGGTTTGGATCGTATTCAATACGCTCAACTACAGCAGGGATGCTGTCTTTGTTACGTTTGAAGTCTACGATACGGTAGTGCTGTTTATGACCACCACCAACGTGACGAGTTGTAATGTGACCGTTGTTATTACGACCGCCAGTACGTTTTTTAGCTTCAACCAACGGAGCATATGGCGCGCCTTTGTGAAGGTGGTTATGAACCACTTTCTCTACAAAGCGACGTCCTGGAGACGTTGGCTTACATTTTTGAATCGGCATAATTTTCGTCCTTATTCCGCTGCGTTTTCAGCGGTATCGCCCAAGTCAGCCATTTCAACATCTTGGCCAGCTTTCAGGGTGACGTATGCTTTTTTAACATCAGAACGACGTCCTAATGTTTTACCAAAGCGTTTAGTCTTACCTTTAGTGATCGTTGTGTTAACTTTAACAACTTCTACACCAAATAGTTGCTCAACAGCTTTTTTGATCTCAAGTTTGTTTGCATCTAGTGCAACTTTGAACACTTGAACACCAGCAGTTTCGCCTAAAACTTGTGCTTTTTCTGAGAATACAGGTCCTTGTAGGACTTGATAGATACGTTCGTTGTTCATCCGAGTTCTACCTCAATTTTCTTAGCAGCAGCAACAGACATAACAACTTTATCGAACGCGATCAAGCTAACAGGATCGATTGCAGCAGCATCAACCACATCAACGTGTGGAATGTTGCGAGCAGCAAGATACAAGTTCTCATCAACAGCATCTGTAACGATTAATGCACGAGGTGCATTCAAGTCGTTAAGTTTTGCAAGCAATTCTTTAGTTTTTGGAGCTGCAACTGCAATCTCTTCAACTAAAACAAGGCGATCTTGACGAACAAGCTCAGCCAGGATGCATTGCATAGCACCGCGATACATTTTACGGTTTACTTTTTGAGACCAGTCTTGTGGACGAGCAGCAAAAGTTTTACCACCGCCAACCCAGATTGGGCTACGAATAGAACCAGCACGAGCGCGGCCAGTACCTTTTTGACGGAAAGGTTTTTTACCACCGCCAGAAACGTCAGCACGTGATTTTTGCGCTTTAGAACCTTGACGACCACCAGCTAAGTAAGCTGTAACAACTTGGTGTACAAGAGCTTCGTTAAAATCACGACCAAACGCAACTTCAGATAACTCAACAGCAGAGCCGGAAACAGTATTTAAATTCACGTTATTTCCCCTCAGGCCTTGATAGTAGGACGAACAGTAACGTCGCCACCAGTAGCACCAGGAACCGCGCCTTTAACAACTAGAACTGAACGTTCTGCGTCGATAGCAACGATTTCAAGACCCTGTGTAGTTACACGTTCAGCACCTAAGTGACCAGGCATTTTTTTGCCTTTGAACACGCGACCAGGAGTCTGGTTTTGACCTGTAGAACCGATAACACGGTGAGATACAGAGTTACCATGTGTAGCGTCTTGAGTACGGAAGTTCCAACGCTTAACACCACCTTGGAAACCTTTACCTTTAGATGTACCAGTAACGTCAACAATTTGACCCACTGTGAACACATCCACACCGATAGTTCCGCCAACTTCACGACCTTCAAGATCAGCTTCTGTAGCGCGGAATTCTTGAACTAGACGACCAGCAGCTACACCAGCTTTCGCAAAGTGACCTTTCTGAGCGTTAGTTACGCGAGATTCGCGACGTTCACCAGTAGTGATTTGAATCGCTTGATAACCATCAGTTTCAAGCGTTTTGATTTGTGTGATGCGGTTAGGATCAACCTCAATCACTGTTACAGGTACAGAAACACCAGCATCTGTAAAGATACGTGTCATACCGCACTTGCGACCGACTAAACCAATAGCCATGTGCATAAACCTCTAAAAAAGCGGCCTAATTAACTTAGAGCGTTAATTAACCGAAAGCCTTAACCCAAAGCGATCTGAACATCAACACCAGCTGCAAGATCTAACTTCATCAATGCATCAACAGTTTTATCTGTAGGTTGAACGATGTCGATCAAACGTTTGTAAGTGCGGATCTCGTATTGGTCACGCGCATCTTTGTTAACGTGTGGTGATGTCAAAACGTTAAAACGTTCGATACGTGTAGGCATCGGGATTGGACCACAAACTTGTGCACCAGTACGTTTTGCTGTTTCTACGATTTCTTGAGCTGATTGATCAATTAGACGGTGATCAAAAGACTTAAGACGGATACGAATTCTCTGGTTAGACATACCAGTTAACTCCAAGCCAAATATATAAAGAATCACCCTTGACGCATCTCACCCCACTTTAAAAGAGGCAAGTGTCAAGAGCAGTGAAATATCACTAAGGTCACGATCGATGCCGCGACTGTCACGATGTTAACTACTTTATTCGTAGCTAACCCCCTTCATCAAAGGGTCGCCCATTATAGCTATTGTTTAATGCATAAGCAAATCTCTTTTGCTGTTTTTCTTATATTTTTCATTTTTTATGCAAGATCAATTGCTTAACTTTTAATTAATAGGCGTTTTTTCTTAATACATACTCTATTGCTTGGTTTAGTATTTGATTTCCCTCAATAAATTTGTTCTTTGCGCTTTTCCGTAGATCATGTACTGGCTGTACATGTGTTCCTGAAAAAAATGCCACTTCTTCATCATTTTCCAAAAATAAATCGAGCACTTCTGGGGTAATTTCAGGATGAAATTGGAAGCCCAAAACATTTTGCCCGATTTGATACATTTGATTACGACATGCATCATTTTCCGCCAGCAATACCGCTCCTTTCGGAATTTCAAATGTTTCACTGTGCCACTGCATGACTTTAAACTCTTCCGGTAGTTTGAAACAGTCATGCGGTACGTTAGCGACCTTACGGATGGTCGTCCAACCCAATTCTTGTTGTGCATTTCGGCTCACCGCCCCACCCAAAGCATTGGCAATCAATTGCCCACCTAAACAAAGCCCGATTGCGGGTTTGCCGAGTGCTAAATAGCGTCGCAGCCATCGTTTTTCTATTTTTAACCATGGGAAATTTGCCTCATCATTTACGCTCATGGTCCCACCCATGATGATAAGTAAATCGACATCTTCAACATGCGGCAAAGCCTCGAGATCCAAGGCTTGATCGACAGGTAATGCAAAGAATTCTGTGGCCGTAATTTTGGCCTGATGCTGTTTTAAAAAATCATAACAACTGCCGAACCCTTCGCCAGCAATATGCTGAAAATAATGTACTTTTAAATGCGACTTCATGCGCTAAACCTATTGTTGTTGCTCTGATATCGGTTTTGCAAGAATGAAGCCAACTTTGCTTTTCACTTAATTTTCTATACAAAAGCATCGTAAATCCATGCGTTTTAGTCGTATTCTTTTGAACATTCATTATTATTTTGATCATTTCAGAGCGCCACGTGAAAAAAAATCCTCAAACCGAACTCATTCATGCACCAAGAAAGGCACCGCAATACATCAATAGTGTTCAACCTCCCCTGTTTCGTGCATCCACTATAATTTTCGAAAATACAGATGCGCTATTTAATCGCCATTGGACTGATGATTATGACTATAGCTATGGAACACATGGCACACCCACTACATTTACCCTAGGCGATCAGATTGCTCAGATTGAAGGTGGCTTGTATCACTTACTCGCACCAAGCGGTTTATCTGCAATTAATTTGGTCAATTCATGTTTTTTAAGTCAAGGGGATGAAGTGTGGGTCGCAGATAATATCTATGGCCCAAATATGGACCATTTACGCAATTTAGAAACCTGCTATAGCATCGTGGTCAAGGTTTATAACCCTATTGATGTCGATTCATTTAGCCCTTCAGCGCAAGCCAAGCTTATCTGGTTAGAAGCGGCGGGTTCTGTCACTTTAGAGTTTCCAGATTTAGTCGGCTTGGTCAAAAAAGCTCAAGCGCAGAACATTCTCACTGCACTGGACAATACGTGGGGCGCAGGACTTGCCTTTAATGCTTTTGATTTTAGTGCTGAGCACCTGGGTGTCGATATCAGTGTGCATGCCTTGACCAAATACCCAAGTGGCGGTGGCGATATTTTAATGGGCTCGGTAATTACACGAGATAAAAAGCTTCATCACAAACTGTTTCGTGCGCACGCCATTCAAGGCATTAGCATCTCTGGTGATGATGCCGCGCAAATACAACGCAGTCTGCCTTCAATGCGCCTGCGCTATGAACACCAGTCCCAAAGTGCTTTAACTGTATTGAATTGGCTAAAACAACAGCCAGCCTTTGTACAGGTTTTACATCCTGCCGATGAAGCTTCCGCAGGACATCAGTATTGGAAAGAAATTTGTACAGAACAACACAGTGCCGGCTTGGTCAGCGTGGTATTTAATGAAAAATATAGCTTGCAAGATGTACGCCGTTTTTGCGATGCGCTGAAACTATTTAAACTCGGTTTTAGCTGGGGTGGCCCAGTCAGTTTAGTCATGCTATATAACTTAAAAGATATGCGTGTACTCGAACATTCACATATTCAAACCGGCTTACTGGTTCGCTTTTGTATAGGACTAGAACATCCTGCAGATTTAATACAAGATATAGAAAACGCACTACAACATTTAAATAAACAGCAACTCGAATAAATACAGGAACATCTATGGGTACACCAATTATTATTGGCAAAAAAACACAAGACACTACACAAGATGTGGTGCTTCATTCACAATTTGCAAACCGCCATGGTTTGATTGCTGGAGCCACTGGTACTGGTAAGACGGTGACGTTGAAGGTATTGGCAGAAAGTTTTTCACGGCTAGGTGTACCCGTATTTTTAGCCGATGCCAAAGGGGATGTTTCTAGCCTTGCCAAAGCAGGTGAAAGTAATCCTAAGTTTGACGAGCGTATTAAAAGTTTAAATATCGAGAGCATTCCTTTTGCTGCCTCACCTGTGGTGTTTTGGGATTTGTTTGGTGAACAAGGACACCCCATTCGCACCACCATTTCTGAAATTGGCCCGCTACTCCTTGCCCGAATTCTGAATTTAAACGACACGCAAGAAGGTGTGTTATCTGCGGTCTTTCGTATTGCTGATGATCAGGGCTTATTGCTCATCGACTTTAAAGACTTAAAAGCCATGATTAGCTACGTCAGTGAACATGCAGCTGAATTTAAAAATGAATATGGCAATTTATCGCCTGCAAGTTTAGGTGCAATTCAACGTAATTTGCTTGCCTTGGCAGATCAAGGCGGTGACAAGTTCTTTGGTGAGCCTGCGCTCAATATCATGGATTTCATTCAAACGGATGCACAAGGTCGTGGCAACATCAACCTGCTCGCAGCCGACAAGTTAATGAATACCCCTAAGCTCTATGCGACTTTCTTACTTTGGATGCTGTCAGAACTGTTTGAACAATTGCCCGAAGTTGGAGATATGGATAAACCCAAACTGGTGTTCTTCTTTGATGAAGCACATTTATTGTTTGATAACGCCAGCCCTGCTTTACAAGAAAAGATTGAACAAGTGGTTCGTCTGATTCGCTCTAAAGGGGTCGGCATTTACTTTGTAACGCAAAATCCACTTGACCTACCTGAGAGTGTTTTAGGACAACTGGGTAACCGCGTTCAGCATGCGCTACGTGCATTTACCCCGAAAGATCAGAAAGCTGTTAAGACGGCAGCAGATACTTTTCGAGCCAATCCTGCGTTTAAAGTCGATCAAGTGATTACAGAACTGGCTGTAGGTGAAGCACTGATTAGCTGTCTAGATGAACAAGGCACACCTCAAATTGTTGAACGTGCTTGGGTGATGCCACCCTACTCTTCATTTAGCCCAATTGCTGTAGAAGAACGCAAAGCTCTGATGGCAAATAGCGTTGTCGCAGGTGTGTATGACACCGAAGCAGATCGTGAAAGTGCCTATGAACTTTTACAAAATAAAGTGGCGGAGCGCCAACAACAAGCCGTCCAAGCGGAACAAGATAAAATAGAAGCCAAAGAACAAGAAGCGTTGGCCAAACAACAAGCCAAGGAAGCAGATGCACTCGCTAAACAGCAAGCGCGTGAACAAGAACGCCTTACACGCGAACAACAAAAAGAAGCTGAGCGCTCAGCCAAACAACGTGAAAAACTGATTCAAGACACTGTAGGAACTTTTGCAAAAAGTGCAGCACGCAGCTTGGGTGGGTCGACAGGTCAGAAAATTATCCGTGGCCTCTTAGGTTCTATCTTCGGCAAGAAATAATCTAAAAGCCCAATTAAAAAGTACAAATTTATGGAATCTTTTTATATTCCATAATTTTTTTATGGTTTTTACTAAAACATGTATTGCGCGGATGTATTTAAAAATGTATTTTAAATACATCTTATAAATAACAGCCATGAGAGATCAGCTATGACTCCGCAGCAAATTGACCTAGTAAAAGCTACTGTTCCTGTTCTACGTGAAAATGGTGTCGCGCTGACTGGTTACTTCTATAATCGTATGTTGGGCAATAACCCTGACCTCAAAGAAACCTTTAACATGGGACATCAGCGCAGCGGTGCTCAGGCACAAGCCTTGGCGGGTGCTGTATTGGCTTATGCTGAAAATATTGAGGACCCATCTGTACTTTTACCAGTTGTAGAATTAATTGCGCATAAACATGTGAGTCTTAACATTCAAGCGCCAGACTATAATATTGTCGGCGAAAATTTGCTGCACTCGATCAGTGAAGTATTAAGCATTTCAATGGAAGATCCACTGATTGCAGCTTGGGCAGCAGCATATGGACAATTGGCAGACTTGTTTATCAGCACTGAAAAAGCGATTTATGAGCAACATCAGCAAACTAAAGGCAGTTGGTTAGGTTGGCGTAATTTCAAAATCGCGAAAAAAGTGGCTGAAAGTGATGAAATCACCTCATTCTACCTTGAGCCTTCTGATGGTGGTGATTTACCAAAATATGAAGCAGGTCAGTACATCTCTGTACGTGTATTGGTCGATGAGCTGGGTCTAAAACAACCACGTCAATATACACTGTCTACCAGCCCACAAGACAACTACTTACGTATCTCTGTAAAACGTGAAGATCAGAAAGGTGACTTGGTTCCAGGTTGGGTATCAAATACACTGCATGGCTTGGAGATCGGTTCAGAAATCGAAGTGTCTGCACCAACAGGTAATTTCTTCCTGATTGATTCACAAAAACGCAATGTCTTTATCAGTGGTGGTGTAGGTCTAACACCAATGATTGCGATGCTGAATCAGTTGGTGACTTTAGACATGCCACAACCTGTAACCTTTATCCATGCCTGCCGTAGCAAACAAGTGCATGCAATGCATAAACACATTCAGGATTTGGAAGCAAAATACCCACGTCTTAGCACCTTTACAGCGTATGAGTTCCCTCATGCTAATGATAAGTTAGGTGAAGATTATGATGCTGCTGGTCGTCTAGACTTAGGCAGCATGGATACTGCACTGTTACCGATCAATGCGGATTATTACCTTTGCGGTCCAATGCCATTTATGGCTGAACAACAGAAAGCTTTAATTGCTCGTGGTATTCCTGCTAGCAATATTCACAGCGAAGCTTTCGGCACTGGTGGTGTAAAACACTAACTAAGCTATTCACCTGAAATACAAAGGGTTAGTTTAGTTATGCTAGACTAGCCCTTATTTATTTCTCTCAGACTCACAGTATTATCATGCAACTCAATAAATTCACCGATTATGCATTACGCATTTTGCTCTATATCGCACGTCCTCGTGATGTGCCTTATAACATTGCTGAAATTGCAGAAGACCTGCACGTTTCGCGTAATCACTTGGTGAAAATTGTGCATTTTATGGCAAAGCAAAACTGGTTAATCACCAGCCGCGGCAAAGGTGGCGGCATTCGCCTAAACCCTGAAGCACTTGACGCTCAGCTCGGTCAAATTGTGCGAATTTTGCAAGGTAATCACCAGATTGTTGAATGCAACGACCCACCCTGCGTACTGCGCAGTCAGTGTGGTTTAAAAAGCATCTTAGACCAAGCTTTAGAACAGTTTTATCAAAGTCTCGATCAGTACAAACTTGCCGATGTCTTGCAACCAAGCAGCGCATCTAAATTTACAACACAATCTCCAATTCAAATGATCAATCTCTAATTTCACTTTGCCTGCGACAAAATTCGCTTGCCTGCCCGACTTCCTTTATAATGCGTGTTGTTAAATCAGTTATTGAAGTTGGGTTATGCATCAGCACAGAGGAAAATCACGAAACAGTAAAGCGGCCAATGCGCCGAAGCAAAAGATTACTTACGAGAAAAAAGTAGACTCTGCGATTACTGAATATGCTGTGCGCTCGCTCAACTGGCTACGCAAAGCTGAGTTCTTAATGAGTGCGCCTAAACTCAACCTCTGCGTTGAAGATACCGGCTATGAAATTGCCTTTGCTGGCCGCTCCAATGCGGGTAAGTCGAGTGCCATTAATGCGCTCACCAACCAAAAACAATTGGCTCGTGCGTCGAAAAAACCGGGTCGTACCCAAATGATCAACTTTTTCAGTTTAGGAAATCCTGATCAACGTTTGGTCGACTTACCGGGTTATGGCTATGCCGCTGTACCTGAAGCGATGAAAATCGTGTGGCAAAAAGAGTTAGAAAACTACCTGATACACCGTGAAAGTTTACAAGGTCTTGTGCTGTTGATGGATATCCGTCATCCACTACAACACTTTGACGTCATGATGTTGGAATGGGCACATTCACGTAAATTGTTCGTACATGTACTCCTGACCAAATCAGATAAATTAAACCGTGGCCCAGCCTCTAAAGCACTACAAGAAGTGAAAGCAGCATTGAAAAAAATGAAGCTGAACTTCTCTATCCAATTGTTCTCATCATTGAATAAGCAAGGTTTAGAAGAGTTAGCGAGTGTCATGGCGGGTCGTCTTAACTTCACTTTAGAACAATCAACAGAGTTTGATCTTGATAGCATCCCTGAAGCATCGGAAGATGATATTGATATCGATGCAGATGCGGAAGCATTCGATGACGTCGATACAACATCTGAAGATTTACCCCAAGCTGAAGGCAAAAATTCAGACCACTAATCGAGTAATGTTAAAGTCAGTATAAAGATGATTGTCTGACAAAAAGTATCATCTGAAGATAATGAAATGTCCTGTATTGCTAATCACAATGCAGGATTTTTTTAGATACTGAATACATCAAATGTGTACTCGATCACATAAAAACAAGGATAGGTCATGAAATTACTCTCCCGCTTGAGAAACACAAAACTTGGATCATCAATCGAATATAAAATTAAGCCACGTAAAGTGAAATTTGAGTGGCAAGATACTCAGGTTGATTGGGTACCCAATCAACCTTTTGTCAGCTATTTTATTAATGAAATTAATATGATCTTACCGGCTGGTGAGTTTTGGTTTTGCCGTCTGTATAACAAAGTATTGCCACAAATTAGAGATGAAAAATTAGCAGAGGACGTTAAAGCATTTATCCGCCAAGAAGCCATGCATGCTCAGGCGCATAACTCTGCCAATAAAGAATATCTGTCTCAGCGCAATATCAGTATTCAACGCAACCTTGAAATCATGGACTTCCTCTTTGGCAAACTGCTTGCGGACCAACCTTTAGGGCTCAACGTACCTAAAGCTTTGGATCATCAATGGGATCTCTTTCGTTTAGGGGTGATTGCAACAGTTGAGCACATGACCTGCGTACTAGGCAAATATGCTTTATATAACAAAGAGTGGGAACGCCTCGGTGCCGATCCGAATATGCTCGATCTAGTAAAATGGCATGGTGCAGAAGAGATAGAACATCGTACCGTGGCTTTTGATTTGTATCGTCATCTCGGTGGGGGCTATATTTCTCGCTATTATCAAAGTGTGATCGTGATTGCTGCCGTACTTGGTCTATGGGTCGATGGTGCAGCACATATCATGCAGCAAGACTCGCGCTATGCATCGATTAAACCTGCCGTATATAAACCGTGGATTTGGCGTGAATGGGCGCGTATCGCGCAAAAAGACAATCGCTTATTGCCACATCCGCTTTGGTTGGTGTCGCAGCAATTGGGGTATTTAATGCCTTGGTACGATCCTGTACATGAAGCAAAAACTGAAGATGCGATTGCCTATCTCGACAACTCTCCTGCTGCAAAACGTGCCGCACTGAAAGTTGCTTAAACACCATTTAAAATCTGTATTAAGCAGGGTTCGCCCTGCTTTTTTTGTGCTCACATCCATTACGCTCCATTTTTTATTGAGCAATCAACAAACTCAAGATGGATAGGCTCATAAGTTCGAGGTTTAAAGTACAGTTATTCCGAGTTCCCTATTCTCTTTAAAATGCATTTATACTCAGTCTCATCCTAAAATAAAAATACACCGTTCAGGAGCATCTCCATGCACGCTCACATCTCCGTTATTACACTGGATGTGAAAGATTTACATGCTGCATTCGCGTTTTATCAGGAGGGTTTAGGTCTAAATAGCACAGGGATTATTGGGACTGAATTTGAACATGGCGCTGTGGCATTTTTTGATTTACAACACGGTTTAAAGCTCGCACTCTGGCCGCAAGATAGCCTTAGTCATGACACCAGAATTAGTGCATCTGCGTTTTGACCAACTCAAATGTCTCTCGGACATAACGTCAACAGTACCGCAGCCGTCGATCAAATTATGCAACAAGCCCAACGCGCTGGTGCAAAACCAATTAAGCCCGCACAGCCCACGTTTTAAGGTGGTTATGCAGGCTATTTTCAAGACTTAGATGGGCATCTGTGGGAGATCGTCTACAACCCACATTTTAGCTCTTTATCTGCTTAATTCGACAACGCTGGTTCATCTACATCTCGCGTATGACGATCCACCACCACACTAATCATCATATCACCCTGTACGTTCACCACAGTCCGTACCGTATCCAATAGACGATCGATCGGCAGCAATATCGCAATCGCTTCCGCAGGAAGCCCAACCGATTGTAAAACCATAATCATTGTCACCATTCCAGCACTTGGAATGCCCGGTGCGCCGAGTGACGCAATCATGGCGGTTGCACAGACAATTAACTGCTGACCCAAGGTTAAATCTAAGCCCATCAAGTTAGCAATAAATAACGCAGCAGCAGCTTCATACAACGCTGTACCATCCATATTTAACTGTGTGCCCAATGGAATCACAAAACCTGCTGTTTGAGGACGTACGCCTAAATTTTCCTGCGCACATTTCATCGACAGTGGCATCGTTGCTGAACTTGAACTGGTTGCAAAAGCAGTGATTAAGGCAGCTCGTGTTCCTCTAAAAAATGTCAGTGGACTCATTTTCCCAAAAATCCAAAGCAACAGAGGTAACACCACTGCCCCATGGAAAATCGTGGTCCCTGTGACTACGGCAGCAAACTCCGCGAGGCGACTCAACACCGAAATATCTTCGGTAGCAATCAATTTAGCCAATAATGCAAAAATGCCAATCGGTGCAAGCTTCATCACCCAGCCGATAATCATCATCATGATGTCAAAAAATTGCTGACTGAGCTTTCTCACACTTCGAAATTTTTCACCGCCTTTGACCAAGGCCACACCTAAAAATAGTGAAAACACCACGACAGCGAGTACATTGCCATCACTAAAGGCTTTAAACGGATTGATCAGTGTATTTTGAATAAAATTGGTAAAGAATGAACCTGCTGTGAGGGTGTCAGGACTCTGATGTTGTTGCATTGCATCTTGGAACATGACGATGTCCACGCCCTGCCCAACTTTAAAAATATGCGCACATGCTAGACCCAAGATCAGTGCCAAAGTCGTGGTGGTGACACAGCACGCTAAGGTAATTTTCCACGTACGACTCAGCTGACCACCCGCTTGTAAATTCGATACCCCCACCACAATCGAACTAAAGATCAGCGGAACCAAGATCATTTTCAGCAAGCCAATAAAAATACTACTGGCAATCCCCAGGCCATACAGGCTGGCGGATAAAAACTGCGTCTCTGGAAACTGAATTAATAAAAACCCAAATGCCACACCCAATATTGCGGCAATTAAAATCTGCGTATTTAAGCTCATTGTGCCTTGCATTTATCATCCTTTATTCAGGCACTATGCCATGCGCCCCACTGGGAATCGAGGAATTTTTTGTCACATATACTGCTACAATTCTGCAAAGCATGTATTCAACCCAATTCAATTTGTACTGCACCCTAATTAGATAACTCGATTCCGTGAGTAGTTGCATAACCCCAAATTGACGGAGATAAAAAACCGAATCAGAAGATTCGGTTTTTTCAGTATTCAGCTTTTACGACTTAACACATAGTGCTTAAAGCTTATTGGGTTTCAATTTCGCGTAAACGGATCAAGCCTTCTTGTGTCGTACTACAGACCAACTCACCGTTTTGCCACATGCGACCGAAATTTAGACCACGTGAACTAGCACTGACCGTGGCATCCATGTCATAAAGCATCCATTCATCCACACGGAATGGCTTATGGAAATACATGGCATGGTCAATACTCGCACACTGCAAACTTGGTGATAAATAACTTAAACCATGTGGGCGTAGTGCAGTCGTCATCAGCGTAAAGTCTGAATAGAATGCTGCAATAGCCTGATGTAAAGAGATGTCATCAACGTCAGCAGCAATTTTGTCATGGGTACGAATATAGTGTGCATACGACGGCGCAGCAGGCTGCGGTTGGTACGGGTTTTGCGGATCAATCGGGCGAATTTCCACATGACGGTCGCGCATAAAAGATGCACGGACGTTTTCAGGGACAAATTCCACCATCATTCGTTTCAGCTCAGCTTCAGATTTTAAATCTTCCACGGCTGGATATTCTGGCTCTGCAACTTGGTAATTCAAACCTTCTTCTTGCTCTGCAAATGACACCATACACATGAAAATGGTTTTACCATGTTGAATCGCACGAACCTGACGACTCACAAAACTGCGTCCATCGCGAATACGATCTACTTCATAAATGATCGGTGCATTGATATCACCACCAAATAAGAAATAGGCATGTAAGGAATGAGCAGGTCGATCTGTTGTATAAGATGCCGCACGGAGCGCCTGACCTAAAACCTGTCCACCAAAGACACGCTTCCCGACCAAATTTCGGCTTTGCCCACGAAAAATATTTTCTTCTAATTTTTCAAGACTGAGTAAATCAACCAACTCTTGTGTTAAGGCATTCATAACAAACCTATCTATCATTCGGGATTAAGCTAACGCAGGCAACATCAACAGATGTTTAAATATATTTTCCATTTTGCCATAAATCCAGACTAAAACCCTAAAGATTCGCTGACTGATCTGTCACCTTGCTGATGCAATATAACTGCTAAAAATACGTTTTTTAACGATAAAATCTTACAATATCTATGCAATTTGTCAGAAAATGACATACAGTTTTTAAGTACAATTACGCAGAATAGATTCCCCTCAGAATCTCTGTGGTTTGGTCATGAAAAGTAGGAGTTTGTATGTCCAAGAGCGGCTTTGGTCAGATGTATCGAAAGCTTTCGAGTAAACTGCTTGACCTTGTGGTAACACCGCATGTTTTAGGTGAAGTCCCTGTAGAACCTGTAGTGACTGAAACCGATACAGATACCGGCGTACAGACAACGAAAATTACCTGCTACGTTCTGCAAAATCATTCACGGAGTAATGCTTTAATTGTCGATGGTGAAACCCGTCGTTTAAAGCTACACCCTGCACTCGACCCAATGACAGTGGGTACGCAAACAGAAAAAGCCTCTGTGGTGTTTTTACAACATCATGATGAAGACAACTTACTCAACCCTCCGCCGCATGCATTTCCACCTCGTTTATTGCGTTTAATTGAGGTTTTGGAAAAAAATCCTGATGCGGATGTTGAGCTCGTTCCTGTAACCGTTCTGTGGGGCCGTGAACCCGATAAAGAAGACTCTTGGTTTAAATTATTATTTACCGATACCTGGTCTACACCAAGCAAAGTGAAGCAGTTGGTGAATATTGGTTTGCACGGTCGTCAATCGTACCTTGAATTCCATGAGCCACAGTCTTTGCGTCGTTTGGTTGAATATGCCAAAACTACACATCCAAACTTGTCACCTGCGACTTATATTGTTAGCACACTGAATGATTATTTAGATGCGCAGCGTGAAGTAGTTTTGGGTCCGGATTTATCCGACCGTCGTAATGTAATGCATGGCCTGATCAAATCTACGGATGTGCAAGATGCGATTCGTCGTGAAAGCATTCGCAGTAAAATCAGCATGGTTGAAGCTGAACGTCGTGCGATTGGTTATTTAAATGAAATCGTTTCTGACTATTCTGCATCAACAGTACGTTTTGCTGACTTAGCACTGACTCGCCTATGGACACAGCTTTATGATGGCGTAGAAGTACATAACTTCAGTACCGTTCGTGAACTGGCCAAAGACTACGAGATCATTTACACCCCATGTCATCGTAGCCATATCGACTATTTATTATTGTCTTATGTGATCTATAAACGTGGCTTGATGGTGCCGTACATTGCTGCGGGTGATAACTTGAACATGCCATTTGTCGGGCAAATTTTACGTGGCGGCGGTGCGTTCTTTATTCGTCGTTCATTCCGTGGCAATGGTCTCTATACCACCGTATTTAAAGAATACCTCTATAGTATTTTGGCGCGTAATACACCACTTGAATACTTCATCGAAGGGGGTCGTTCACGTACTGGTCGCTTATTACCACCGAAGACTGGCATGCTCGCCATGACTGTCCATGGTCATTTACGTAATCCAGCCAAACCGATCGTGTTCTTACCAACCTATATTGGCTATGAGCGTTTAATGGAAGGTGCGACCTACGTTGGTGAAATGAATGGTAAGCCAAAAGAAGGCGAATCGATCATTGGGATTATGAAAACTCTGCGTAAAATCGAACGTATTTTCGGTAAAGTTCATTTGAACTTTGGTGAGCCGGTTTTCCTTGATGATATGTTGAAACAGCATAATGCAAGCAACATCAAAATCGAGAAAAATGACGATCCAATTCCACCAGAGGTTTCGGATGCCATTAACAGTTCTGCACACGTGATTTTAGAAAATATTAACCGTGCAGCAGTGGTGAACCCAGTTTCATTGCTTTCACTGATTTTATTGGCTACATCTAAACATACTTTAGATGAAGAGATTTGCATTAAGCAGTTAGATACCTATCGCGATCTTTTAACTGCCTTACCTTACGATGAGCGCATGCAAGTAACACCGCTGTCAGGTAAAGAAATCATTGCTTATGGTTTAAAACTCAAGCTGATTAAACGTGTTCATCATGTCCTTGGCGATATTATTGCCATTGCTGATAATCAAGCTGTGCTGTTAACCTACTTCCGTAACAACATCCTGCACGCATTTATTTTGCCATCACTCATTGCCGCTTTGGTTGAACATAATGGTTCTATTCGCCGTGGTGATTTGATTAATGTCATTCGTACACTGTATCCGTTCTTAAAAGCCGAGTTATTCCTTAAATGGAATGATGAAGAACTTAAAGATCAAATCTGTGCGTATGCTGAAGTACTGATCAAAGCCAAGCTAATTTCTGAAGATGCAGAAGGCAACCTGATCTCCCCTGCGCCTAACTCAGAGCAGCACAATCAGTTAGTGGTCTTGGCTGCACCTGTGATGCAAAGTCTAGAGCGTTACTACATGACTTTGGCTTTAATCACACAACGTGGTTCAGGCAACATCTCAACCCGTCAGGTTGAAGAACTCAGCCACTTGGTTGGTCAACGTCTATCTGTGTTATATGAATTTAACTCGCCAGAGTTCTTTGATAAGGCATTGTTCCAAAGCTTTATTAAAGTCTTAACACAACAAGGTTATATCAGCACCAATGAAAACAACGCCATTGTGTTTGATGAAAATTTCCAAAATGTTGCGCAGTATGCCAACCTCGTTTTGGATGATGTGACACTCCAAATGTTGCAGCACATTACAACCTTTAGTGATGAAGAGTTAAAAGAAGCACTTGATAAAGTTGCTGCTGAACAAGCTAAAAAACGTTTGAAACGTAAGAAAAAATAAACCGTTCTGATTTTTTCACCATAAAAGCGGAAGAAGATGAGCAAAATCAGGGACAAGTTGTAAAAAGCTTGTCTCTTTTTTTTTGGACTATACAAAAGTATTTAATATTTTCTTTTTTAGAATTAAGGTATGTACATTCCAAAATTTTGGAGTTCCATTGGCTAGCGGTTTATTGCCTTTAAATTCATTGATATAAATAATATCAAAGTCCGCATCAAACAATTGTTTAAGTTCTTCCTGTTCAAAACCTATAAATTTTTCAGAAAAATTATTTACCCAATGATCATCTTTTCCTAACAGTTGTATGAGTAAAATGCCTTGCTCACTTAAGGATTCCTGCATTTTCTTTAAAACACTTTCAAGCGAATCCGTAGAACAAAAAAATAAACTGAATAAAGCAATAATTAAACTAGCTTTAGGAAAGCTATAGTCTTCAAAGGCCTGATTAGAAAATAAAAAATTCTTATTGTCTTTAAATTTACTTAGACAGATATTTTTAGCTTCAACAGTTGGATCAAATGCATATACTTTAAAATTATGACGGAGTAGAAATGATGATTCATTTCCTGCACCACAACCACAATCAATCGAGATCTTTGGTAAATTTTCAAAATAACTCAAAGCTTTTTCCAGAATCGGTCTATGGGGTAAATTCTGAGTAAGTTCTGCAAATGATTTTGTCATTATTTAATTTTTATCCTTTGAGATCCATCCGAAAATTTGAACAATACATGTTGTAAAAGACCTATCTTATTCATTTATAGAATTTCTTTTAATACTCACCAAGCTGCACTAAATTTTATACGTCACGCCAATTTTACACTACACATCAAAATCAATCGTATACCAACTTAAAATTGCTCTCCATCATTCGCGTTGCATAAATCTTTTTCCCTGTTTCTGCGTCGCTCTCTAAAACCAATTCGGGTAAATGCATGGCTCTTTGCAATTCCAAGATTCGCTTATGCAAAGGTTGAGGTTTATTATCAGTGCAAATATATGATTTTTCATGATGTTCCACGTGAAGTAGATGACACAGAAATTTTGCCAAATCATCGATATGTATTCGATTTGACCAATGGATATTGGGATAGCGATGAGTCGTTTCTGCCAGTTTCTGCATTCGTTTTGTCGATGTGCCATAAATCCCAGATGGACGTACAATCACGCATTCGGTAGGAAATGCTTGTGAGTAGCGATACTCCATTTCGAGTAACAACATCCCCTGCTCATCGATCGGATGTGGCACAGTGTCATCATCAATCCGCTCCCCCGCATGTTCACCATAGACACGAGTGGAAGACACCACGATTAAACGTTGTATTGGATGATGTGCTAATGCTTGAACAATCGGCTGTACAGAATCGACATAAGTGTGTCGGTAAGCATCCACAGCATTGAGTTGAGCATGACGTGCAGGAGCCAAAAGAACATAGACTACATCAATCGGTTGAACCTGCGACAAATCCAGTTGGTGAACATCTTGGATTAAATGTTCTGCAAAATCATCCTCTTTCGCACTACGACTCACTGTGGTAATTTGGTGACCTTGCTGAAATAATTGTTTAGCAACGCGTTGCGATGTTTTACCATAACCGATAAATAGAATATGCATCAAACGACCTATTCTCAGAACTGATCCATTTAGATCATATAAACCGAAGTTGAGGGGACATGGCTGCCGTCCATCAATTGCAAGGGGTTGGCAATGCCGCCGCTGCTTTACTTGAAAAACTAAATATTTTCACGACAGATGATCTTTTGTTTCATCTGCCACGCGACTATGAAGATCGTAGCACGATCATCCCCATGAACCAATTGACCGTGGGTCGAAGTTATTTACTGGAAGGTACAGTCAAAAGTATCGACTTCCCACCCGGTAAGCGTAAATCGATGGCCGCCCTACTGGATGACGACTGTGGCAAAGTTACTTTACGTTTTTACCATATCTACAAAGGCATTACTGATCGGGTAAAACCGGGGAATCGTTTACGGATTTTTGGTGAAGTCCGTGTTGGTGCTCGTGGCTTAGAAATGTATCATCCTGAACTACAGGTGATTACTGAACACACGCCTTTACCACAAACCCAACTCACTGCGATTTACCCTGCAACCGAAGGCTTAACACAGCCCAAACTACGTGAATACGTCAAACAAGCCCTACAGTTATATAGTGATGACTTACCTGAATTACTGCCAGAAAAGTTCACCAATGGCTATGCCCTAAAACAGGCGCTGGACTATATTCATCACCCCCCTGTCGATGCCAATATGTTGCAACTCAGCCAAGGTTCTCATCCTGCACAGCAACGTTTAATTTTCGAAGAATTGGTTGCCCATCAGGTCAGTTTGCTCAGCCGCCGTGCTTATATTCAACAAATCGAAGCACCGTCATTCTCTGCAAGTAAGAACTTCACCAAACAACTTTTAAGTACGCTGCCATTTGAAATGACCGGTGCACAAAAACGCGTATCCAAAGAAATTGCGGTCGATCTGAAAAAGAACAAACCTATGCTGCGACTCGTACAAGGCGATGTAGGTGCAGGTAAAACATTGGTTGCAGGCGTTGCAGCCTGTCATGCGCTTGAGGAAGGTTGGCAAGTGGCCATGATGGCGCCAACAGAAATTTTGGCCGAACAACATTATCTAAATTTCAAAAAATGGTTTGAGCCTATGGGTCTAACCGTGTCTTGGCTTTCCGGCAAGCAAAAAGGTAAAGCTCGAGCTGCTGCAGAACAAAGTATTCAAGATGGTTCAGCCAATTTAGTGGTCGGCACACATGCTTTATTTCAAGACAATGTACAATTTGCCAAATTGGGTTTAGTGATTATTGATGAACAACACCGTTTTGGCGTCGATCAGCGTTTGGCGCTACGGAACAAAGGTCTCAATGGCATGACACCGCATCAACTGGTGATGACGGCAACCCCTATTCCTCGTACCTTGGCCATGTCGGCTTATGGCGATTTAGACACCTCCGTCATTGATGAACTGCCACCCGGTCGTACACCGATTCAAACAGTCACTATTCCACTTGACCGTCGTGAAGAAGTGCTACAGCGGATTGCCAGCAATTGTGCTGAAGGTAAACAAGCCTATTGGGTCTGTACCTTAGTGGAACAATCAGAAACTTTAGATGCTCAGGCCGCTGAAGCGACTTTTAATGAAATTAAAGAACGCTTTCCAGACCTCAATATTGGTCTGGTTCACGGCAAAATGAAGGCCGATGAAAAACAAGCAGTGATGCAGCAATTTAAAAATAATGAATTGCAATTACTGATTGCAACCACAGTGATTGAAGTCGGTGTTGACGTCCCGAATGCCTCAATCATGGTGATTGAAAATGCAGAGCGTTTAGGGCTTTCACAATTGCATCAGCTACGTGGTCGTGTAGGACGTGGTGCAAAAGCCAGTTTCT
Organism: Acinetobacter sp. YH12129; assembly: GCF_013418685.1. Classification (NCBI taxonomy): domain Bacteria; kingdom Pseudomonadati; phylum Pseudomonadota; class Gammaproteobacteria; order Moraxellales; family Moraxellaceae; genus Acinetobacter; species Acinetobacter sp. YH12129. The sequence goes on along the minus strand of NZ_VPBP01000001.1, from coordinate 200,870 downwards.
GTGCCTTGCTGTATAAAAATCCCTTATCGCAAAATGGGCAAGAGCGTTTACGCATCATGCGAGAGACCAATGACGGCTTTATTATTGCTGAAAAAGATTTGGAAATTCGCGGCCCCGGTGAGCTCCTCGGCACTAAACAAACAGGCGATATGGGCTTTCGTGTAGCAAAATTAGAGCGCGATGACCATTTACTCAATCAGGCTCACTATGTGGCTCAACAAGTCCTGAATGACTATCCTGCACAGGCTCAAGCGCTTTTAAAACGATGGCTGCCGGAAGCTCCTCGATACGCCTATGTATAATAATTATTAGGATGACAGATCGATCATCCTAATTATACAGATTGGCTTGAACCAATAAGCTTGTCGAACAGGTTGCTGTGGTGTTGTGATTGCACTTCACCACGAACTGTGCAAAATACTCAAAAAAGAATGATTAGAATAAAAACATGCTCCAATCTATCCAACACCTCATCCAAAAAGGAATACAGAGCGTTTCCCCTTGCCTGCTCTGCGGTATCGATCGACAACAACATCATTCGCTTTGTACCGACTGCTGGGCACAACTGCCTTGGTTTAAACAAGCGGTTGATCGCCATGAACACAGCATCTCTTGTGCCTTTTACTATGATTTCCCTATAGATCGCATCATTCAAAGCTATAAGTATGAGCAACAATTGCACTATCAAAATTTACTGGCACAGAGCCTTTTAAGCTTGCGCTTAGCTAGGGTTCAAGCCATCGTCCCCATGCCTATTTCAGTAGAACGCCTTAAAGACCGTGGGTATAACCAAATGCTGCTCGTTGCACACATGATGGCAAAGCAATTGCGCATCCCTGTTTGGCAACCAGTGATTCGTCAAGCACAGCACGCTCAAAAAGGTTTAAGTCGGCTAGAACGCCTAGAAAATATCGAACAGCAATTTATTATCAACCCAACCGAAAAACGCCGTTTCCGTAAAGTCCTCATCATTGATGATGTGGTGACCACGGGGAGTTCAATCCATGCATTAAGTGAGCTGTTACATCAGCTACATTGCACGCAGGTATATGCCGCATGCATTGCTGCGGCACAGCCTTAGTTTCAAACATCAACCACTAATAAAGAAACTGAGCAAGCGAAGCGGTTTAGCTTTCAGCAAGAGATCGCGCCTGCTGCTTCACCCAAGGAATCACCACCTCACGTGTTAAAGGTGCAAGTTTTGTTTGTGTATCATCCAAGCTGACCCATTGCATCGCTGCAATTTCCGCATCAATTTTCGGTTCACCTTGCAACTGGACCAGATAGACATAACTCACCAGTAGATGATCGACTTCGTTCGCAGCAGCCGTTTCAAAACGACCAATGAATTGCTCAATCTGCGCAGCGCAGCCAATTTCTTCCTGAATTTCACGCAGCATGGTAATTTCAGGAGCTTCATTGGGTTCTAATTTTCCACCCACTTGCATAAAGAATGCCGTGTGTTTTTTACGAACCACTAAAAGTTCATACTGTTCATTTAAAATAATGGCTGCGGCAACGGTTATGATTTTCATCAATTTTGTTCCAAATCCGCAATAAAAGCTGTACGTTCAACCATGCCCCACTTCGGCTCTGGCGCAGTGAAATATTGAAACTTTTCAACAATCGTTTCAATATTATCTTCTGCAATTAAGCATTCGATAAAACGTGGATGGGTAAAGCCTTTTTCTGCAGTTGTTTTCAGAAAATTCAATAAATCGTCATAAAAACCATCTACATTGAGAAAGGCACATGGCTTTAAATGAATGCCCAATTGAGCCCACGTCCACTGCTCAAAAATTTCCTCTAAAGTCCCTGCTCCACCTGGAATCGCCACAAAACCATCCGAGAGTTCAGACATTTTGGTTTTCCGTTGTTGCATATTTTCTACCACATGCAATTCGGTTAAATCTGGATGTGCCAATTCTTTATCGACCAAGACTTTTGGAATCACCCCAATGACTTGCCCACCTGCACGCAAAGCACTATCTGCCACGACACCCATCAAACCTGAACGACCACCACCATAGACCAGTGTGATGCCTTGTGCCGCCAAATGACGACCGACATTTTCAGCCACCTGTAAATAGGCAGGATTGTTACCAAGGGCGGAACCACAGAAAATTGCGATAGATTTCATTTATAATCACCATCAGATCAGGAACGCTATGCTGGAAAAATCAACTTTAAACAGATTTTTTCATAAATTAAGCATTAGAACAGTGTTTTTCAGCAAATCCTTGTCTAAAATACACCCATTCATTTTTAACTTACTGCGTAAGGGGAAAAGACAACATGCTTGAAGCCTTTTACGCCACAGAGCGCGGTAGCCTGGAAGATGTCACCATCAATGGTGACTTCGATTTACATCAGGATTTAGTCTGGCTCGATCTCATTGCCCCGTCTCAGGAAGAGCAGCAATGGATTATGGATGCCTATGATCAGAATTTACCTACATTAAAATCATTAGAAGATATTTCGTCGAGTGCACGATTCTACCGTGATGACGATGGTATTTTGCACATCAGCACCTATTTTTTAACGAAAAATAAAAATTTTCAGGTCGATGGCGAACCCGAAGAAAATGCCAGCACCTTAGCTACCGTACAAACGGTTGCCTTTATTTTGCATAAAGAACGCTTATTCACTTTACGGGGTGAAAAGCTGGTGGCTTTCCGTGCCTTTCGTGCCCGCGCGCGTCGTAACGATTATGAAATTGACTATAAAGATCCAACTTGGATTTTATTGGGTCTTTTAGAAGCCAAACTCGATGAACTTGCGGATATCTTGGAAGATATCCACAAGGACTTAGAAAAGTATTCCACAGAAGTACTGAATAACCGTCATCGTGAGATGATTTTAGACTTAGATGACATGATTACCCGACTTGCGCATTTAGAAGATATGCTCGGGAAAGCTCAGCTGTGTCTGATCGACTTACGTCGTGTTCTCACCTTCCTGTCACGTCCTCGCGCCTTGGGTAGTCATATTTATGATGCCGACATCCGAGAACTCAGTGAAGACGTACGCTCACTTGTTGAGCATGATGCCTTCTTGTTCCAAAAGGTTCGATTCTTACTGGATACCACCTCTGGATTCATTAACACCGAACAGAATGATACGATTCGTCGCTTCTCGATTTTACCAAGTATGCTTGCGCCACCGATGTTAGTGGCTAGCGTCTATGGGATGAACACCGATGTACTGCCCTTCGCGCATGGTACAACAAGTTTTATCGTGGTCAGCTTAATCATCGTGGCATTCTTTATTGGTCCATTGATGTACTTTCGCTGGAAGAAATGGATTTAATCCGTTCCTATTGCGTAGACTTGCGAGAACTTCTTCTCTCACTGAAATAAAAAAAGCACCTTACGGTGCTTTTTTTATTTAGATCAATTGCAAGTCATGCTCAAGATGACAGGCTTGAATAATCTTCATCATTTTTTCAGGGACTGCTTTAAACTGCAAACCTTGCGCTTTTGGCGTTTGACGTAACCAACGGACCAAAACAGCTAAAGCCAAAGTACTGCCATGCTCAAGCTCAGCAAGATTGACCACTAAGGGAAAAGTTTGCTGTTGTTGAATCAATTTCAAGCCGTCTTGATAGTACAATTCGGCATTGTTGTAATCGATTTTGCCTGAAACCATCAATTCTTGTTGATGAAGTTTAATCACACATCACCTATCTTATTTTTTCTTGTCCAATGCTGCGTCAGCATCAGGTTTGAAGTTCGCAATTGCTTTATCAATGTTACCGCCATTACGTTTTACAGTTGCCGCAAACTGATTACGGAATTGTAAGCCTAGGTCGATACCCGAAACGTTGATATTACGGATTTTCCATTGTGAACCTTTATCCGCCAACTGGAAAGAGACTGGAATTTTTTCACCGTTGTTATGGAAATCAATCGTTACAACAGGGTTCTTACTGTTCGACGCCTTATATGGACGCATGCTATACGTTTGGTTACTAAACTTGGCAAAAGCTGAACCATAGTTTTCGATCAGTGTTGCACGGAAGTTACGTTCAAACTGTGCACGTTGAGCCGCTGAGCTGTATTGATTCGTTGCATACGTACCCATCACGATACGTGTGAACGCTTGTGAATCGATGTACGGGTCTAAGTTTTGACGAACAATCGCTTTCACAGCCGCAGGGTTATTTTGTAGTTTTGCGTGGTCTGCTTTTAAACGTGTAATGAGGCCATCAGCCACTTGTTTTACAAATGCAGGTGGTGCTTCGCTTGGAGCAGCAAAAGCTGTACCTGCCATCATAGTTGATAAGATACTTGCTGTAAGCGTATGTTTTAACAATGTGTTCACTTAATTTCTCCTAAAAATTATTCAACAAATGCAGGTTCTTCTGCCGTTGTTGTGTCAGCAGCTTCTGTTTTTTGTTCAGTATCTGCTGTGCTGTCAGATTTGTTCCCTGCACCACCGGTCACAAATTTAGACACCAAATCTTCGATTTCCATCGTACCTTGGGTATTACCAATTTGGTCACCACGTTTTAAGAAGTTGACACCACCACCCGGTACAATTTTCAAATATTTCTCACCCAATAAACCATTGGTTGCAACCATAATGTAAGCATCTTCATCGATATTGGTGATGGATTTCATGTTAGCAATCAGTTGCTGTTCCATTTCTTTTTGTTTCGCAGGTGTTGCTGCTTCATAGTCTGATGTGTAACGCAGCTCTTCGAGTGCATTCTTTTGCACTTCTTTTAATTGTTCTGCGTTATAAGAGGTTAATGAGCCATCCATAATCAGATGTGCTGTCACTAAACGCGTCACAGGATCGAGTTTCAATGATTCCACTTGACCAACTTTAACGCCACTTAAGGTGACTTTGGCGCGGGGTTTAATCCCGTTTACATTTTCAAATGTCGCGGTCAATTCATAACTGTCTTCGATGTTATTGCCGACCAAACCACTCACACGCATCGCCAAGAAGAAAATAGCGATAGCAAAAAGAATGACAAAAAAACCGACGGCCAGTTCACTCGTACGTGATTTCATTAAATACCTCCGAACATGACCGCAGTCAACACGAAATCTGATCCTAAAACACACAACGAAGAATACACGACAGTACGTGTGGTCGACGTTGCAATACCTTCTGAAGTTGGGACACAGCCATAGCCCTGATAGACCGCAATCCAAGTACAAATTAATGCAAAAACAAAACTTTTGATGATGGTGCCATTAAAGACGTCTTTAAAGAATTGCACACTGTTCTCAATGCCACTCCAATAAGAGCCTTCATCTGCACCTAGAAAATCAACACCCACCAATTTACCGCCCATGATGCCGACCGCAGCGAAAATCACCGACAACATTGGCAAGCTAAAAATACCGGCCCAAAGTCGTGGCGAGATCACACGTTTTAATGGATCGACCCCGATCATTTCCATACTCGACAACTGCTCAGTGGCTTTCATCAAACCAATTTCAGCCGTCAAAGCAGAACCTGCACGACCAGCAAAGAGTAAAGCCGCAACCACAGGTGCAAGTTCACGCAATAAAGTCAGCGCAACTGCGGTGCCGAGCATCGCTTCACTACCAAAGGTCGACAGAATGCTATACATCTGCAAACCCAGTACCGAGCCAATAAATAAGCCAGATACCACAATAATTAGTAATGAAAGCACACCAACACGGTACATCTGATAAATAAACAATTTCACGCCAAGTAAAGTCGGCATGGAAAAAAGAATCTGCAGCAACATAATGGTTGCTACGCCGATTCCTCGAACACGTTCAATGACGCGTCTACCTAATGCGGCAATAGCATTCATGAACGAACCTCATGATTTAAATAGGGCTGATGACTGAATTGATAATCGACCGGACCTTCTACCGAACCCGTCAAGAACTGCTTCACAAAAGGCGAAGCATGTGCTTTTAACTGCTCAGGTGTTCCCTCGCCCTGCACTTTCCCTTCAGCTACCACATAGATGTAATCTGCAATTGATAATGTTTCAGCCACATCATGCGAAACAATAATCGTGGTTAGATCTAAAGCTTCACGTAGCGAACGAATCAAGCGAGTTAATACCCCCATCACAATCGGGTCTTGCCCTGCAAAGGGTTCGTCATACATGATCAACTCAGGGTCAAGCGCAATAGCTCGTGCCAAAGCCACACGACGATTCATACCACCTGAAAGTTCAGAGGGCATCATTTGTTCTGCACCACGTAAACCAACCGACTCTAATTTCAACGCAACAATTTCAGCGATCAAATGCTCTGGCAACTTGGTATGCGCACGAATTGGAAAGGCTACGTTTTCATATACCGACATATCGGTAAATAATGCGCCGCTCTGAAACAACATCCCCATACGCGCACGCGCAGCGAAGAGCTCCTGACGTGACATCTGTGCAATGTTTTGCCCATCAAGCAACACTTCTCCATTATCGGGAGTCAATTGACCACCAATTAAACGGAGTAAAGTCGTTTTACCTGTACCAGATGGACCCATAATTGCAGTGATCTGACCACGACGAATTTTTAAACTGACATTGTCATAAATGACGCGCTCTCCTCGCTTAAAACTCAGGTTTTTCACTTCGATCAGTGCCTGAGTCTGAGAAGACGTTTGATTATTCATAGCTGAGGATTTTCCTGCATTTTTTTCAGCATGCATACTATAAAGGATTGAAGTTTAAAATGTTACCATTGCATGAGCGCATATCCCTGCATTCCATCAGGTAAATTGTTTTTTATTATTAATGCGATTTTATAGAGGGTGTTTTCAACCCAAAAGAAGAATTTAGTTAAAATAATTGTATATATAGTAAACGATATTACACAATAAGAGTGTCAAACCGATATAAGGCATAAGTACCTCGATCATCACTGTACGCATATTTGCCAACGCGTTTCCGTTCATATTAATTATCATTAAACACATAAAGTTTGATCAAGTATACATTTTTCTGATTAAAAAGCTAATTTAAATCCATAAAAAAAACCGGTGTTTCCACCGGTTTTTTCGATATTTCTTTCGAAATTCAATTAGTCATTGAATTTACGACGTGGACGGTCTTCACCGAAAGTGCGTTCGCCACGTGGTTTATCATCACCGAAACGTTTTGGACGGTCATCGCCGAAACGTTTTGGACGATCTTCACCAAATGAACGTTGAGGACGGTCACCGTTGAATTCACGACGTGGACGATCTTCACCAAATGAACGTTTTGGACGATCGCCATAACCTTCACGAGCTGGTTTATAATCTACACGGTTACCACGGTTGTCATCGTTAGAACGACGGTCAAAACCACCTTCACGACGTGGACGATCGCTGTTAAATTCGCGACGTGGACGATCTTCAAAACCGCCTTCACGACGTGGACGATCGTTGTTAAATTCGCGACGTGGACGATCTTCGAAACCGCCTTCACGACGTGGACGATCGTTGTTAAATTCGCGACGTGGACGATCTTCGAAACCGCCTTCACGACGTGGACGATCGTTGTTGTATTCGCGACGTGGACGATCTTCGCCACCGAATGAACGACGTTCGCCATCACGGTTGCCTTCACGACGTTTGAAGTTTGATTCACCTTCAAAACGACGACCGCCACCGAAACCACCACGACCACCGCGACCGCCATCACGACGACCACGACCGCCATCACGGCTACCACGTGCAGGAGGTGGAGATGGCTCAAGACCTTCAATTTCAGATACATTTAAACGTGCATCTAAGAAGTCTTCTAAAGCACGGATTTTACCGCGTTCACGGTAAGTCGCTAAAGTAATCGCGTTACCAGTACGGCCCGCACGACCTGTACGACCGATACGGTGTACATAGTCTTCGTTCTTCATTGGAAGACCGAAGTTAATTACGTGAGAAATAGTTGGTACGTCTAGACCACGTGCAGCAACGTCAGTCGCAACTAAGATTTTTGCACGACCTTCACGAATGCTACGTAAACGACGGTTACGTACAGTTTGTGGCATTGCACCGTGAAGAGCAACAACTGAGTGACCTGCTTCTGCAAGTTCTTCAGCCAACATATCTGTATCTTCTTGAGTAGATGCGAATACAACTGCTTGATCTACAGACTCATCAGATAACCAGTGAGTCAAAAGTTTTTTCTTGTGTTCGAAACCGTCAGTCCAGTGAAGTGTCTGAGTAATGTCAGTATTTGTAGAGTGACCAGTTTCAATCGCAATACGCTGTGGATCATTCATCATGCGTTCTGCAAGTGTAATGATACGCGGCGCAAATGTTGCAGAGAACATTAATGTTTGTTTACGGTTAGCAGCCAAGTCGCTAATTGCTTCTAGGTCTTCAGAGAAACCTAAGTCAAGCATACGGTCAGCTTCGTCAACGATTAACGCATCAACGTTGTCTAATTTAATTTGACGACGGTTCACCAAGTCAAGTAAACGACCTGGAGTCGCTACGACAACTTGTGCACCTTTAAGCTGTTGGATTTGTTTACCGAAAGGCATACCACCCATGATTGCAGCAATACGAACACCTTTCATGTGACGTACTAAAGCAATTGCGTCTTGGCTAACCTGTTGAGCCAATTCACGTGTAGGGCAAAGTACAAGAATAGACGGTGCAGTTACCGCTTTCATGCGCTCTTTAAAAGACATCAATGTGTCTTGACCAGCCAAAGCATTCACAGTTGGGAGTAAGAATGCAGCAGTTTTACCAGAACCAGTTTGGCTTGATACAAGAAGGTCTTTACCTTCTAATGCAGCTGGAATTGATTGTTCTTGCACTGGAGTCGGAGTAGTAAAACCTAGACCTTGTAATGCTAGTTGTAACGACTCATGTAAAGGAAAATCAGCAAAAGTTTTGCTCATAGAGTATTTCACCCCAAAAATGGGTGCTCCATTAAAAATATAAATTCAGATGGACATCGGCAAAAAGCGGCACAGCAAAAGACGCTGAAAATATAGAATCAGCGGCGATCCGAGAACGACGATGCGTATAACGCACACATGATTACAGCCGCAACCTGAAGGAATCGCTTAGCGATTGGGTGGGGCGCGAAATATCGTCCTCTCTTTGGACCGGAACGCGCATACACAATGATAGAAGAGAATGTTCAGGTAATGAACGAAATTTAGTGCGTGCGGGGATTATAGCAGAAAGTTTTTAAATGTCACCTGTTTTAGTCAACTTCAGAATATTTTTTGTAAGAAGCTTTAAGTTATAGGTGTTTAAGCCATTATTTTTGACCGATTAGACAAAAATAAAGCCCTCATAAAGAGGGCTTTATTTCATTATTCTGTCAATAAACTCGAACTAAGCGTTCTATTATTTAGCAGCTTCGCCCCAAGCTGGAACTACAGCTTGCATAAGCGGTTTAAGCATTTTCATAGAACATGCAAGTACTTGACCATTGTCCATTGAGTCGTTACCACCACGAGCATCAACCACAGTACCACCCGCTTCTTTCACAATAAGTTCGCCTGCAGCGATGTCCCAAGGTTTCAAACCAAGTTCGAAATAACCATCGAAACGACCTGCAGCAACGTATGCTAGATCAAGAGCAGCAGAACCTGAACGACGGTATTGAGCACCGGCTTCAGTCACATTTAACAATGAGTTGAAATGGTTTTTCGCATAAGAAACCACTTCGCCATTACGAATTTTACGATACGCATGACCCACTGAAAGGAAAGTGTTTTCTAAGCTGTCTTTTACATTAACACGAATACGGCGTTGGTTCATCATTGCACCGCGACCACGGCTTGCAGAGAACAACTCATCTTTCACAGGGTCATAAATAACACCGTGTTGAGTTACACCTTTATGTTGAACTGCGATAGAGATACAGAAATGTGGAACACCATTGACGAAGTTTAATGTGCCATCAAGTGGGTCGATGATCCAACACCAATCAGCGTCGTGACCTTTACCTTCTTGAAGACCAAATTCTTCGCCTAGGAAGCTGTGATTTTTATAGCTTTTACGTAGGGTATCGATAGTCAATTGTTCCAAATAACGGTCTACACGCGTTACTGGACCATCAATTCCTTTTTCTTCGACTTGTAGATCGAGTTTATGACGATTTTGATGCGCTTTTAAAAGCTCTTGACCAACTAATTGAGCCGCACGCGCAGCCATAACCACCATAGGTTCCATTGAACACCCACTACAAATTTGAAGATACTGATAAAGAATAATGCATAAAAGCCCTTATATCTTATCAAATATAAGGGCTTTTAGGGAAAAAATGTTTCTAAAAATTAGAAAATCAACAAACCACAGTTTGCTTATGTTTTAGCCAGCTTTGTGTCACAGAAGCGCTAATGCCTTCAGCATCCAATCCAGCCTGATGCAACATTTGAGCATGTGTTGCTTGATGCATAAACTCGTCAGCTAAACCTAAATTCAGCACCGGCTTAACCACGCCTGCTTGGGCTAAATATTCATTCACTGCACTGCCCGCACCCGCCATCACTGCATGCTCTTCAACTGTCACAAACAGTTGCGTACTTGCTGCGATTTGATCGATCAACTGTGTATCTAAGGGCTTCACGAAGCGCATATTAATCACACGTACAGCCACATCTAGCTTTGTCGCTAAAGCCTGTCCTGCCTCTAGTGCCGCTTGAACACGACTACCGAAAGCCAGAATAGAAATGGTGTCATCTTGCTGATCATTGAAGTTTGCAAGAATTTCACCACGGCCAATTTCAAGCTCGGTCATCTCTTGCTGAATCTCAACACCCAGTCCATTACCACGTGGGTAACGTACCGCCGCTGGGCCTTTATACAAATAAGCCGTATGCAACATTTGACGACATTCATTTTCGTCTTTCGGCGCCATGATCACCATGTTCGGCACGGTACGCATAAAGGCATAATCATAAGCACCCGCATGCGTAGGGCCATCTTCACCAACCAAACCTGCACGGTCGATACCAAATGTCACGTCGAGATTTTGCAAAGCAACGTCATGAATCAGTTGGTCATAACCACGTTGTAAGAAGGTTGAATAGATTGCAACAACCGGTTTTACCCCTTCACAGGCCATACCCGCAGCCAAAGTCACCGCATGTTGTTCTGCAATGGCAACATCAAAAAAACGCTCAGGGAACTGCTTGGCAAATTGCACCATGCCTGAACCTTCACACATCGCTGGGGTAATCGCCAATAAACGATCATCCTGTGCAGCTTCATCACATAACCACTGACCAAAAACATCTGAATATTTCGGTGCAGTTGCCACTGCAACGGGTGCATTCACTTTACTGATGGCATGGTATTTGATTTGATCTGCTTCGGCAGGTGCAAAGCCTTTACCTTTTTTGGTATAGACATGCACTAAACGTGGGCCTGTGCGTTTTTTTAAGGCTTCAAACACATGTGTTAATTGTTCAACATCGTGCCCATCAAAAGGACCAAAGTAGTTAAAGCCAATGGCTTTAAATAAGTTATCTGCAGCATCGGTCGCAGCACAATGTAGGCGTGAGTTATACGCCCATTCAGGATGCGGTTGAATATAGGCTTCGCCATTTTCAGAAATATTCACCGATTGACCACTTTCCCAAATCGCAGCCAAATGTTTGGCAAAACCACCGGTACTGCATGAGATCGACATATCATTGTCGTTCAATACCACCATGAGGTCAGCATTGTGTGCCACCGCATCGTTCATGGCTTCAAAAGCCATGCCCGCTGTCATCGCGCCATCACCCACGATTGCAACCACATGACAGGGATCTTGCTTGAAGCGACGTGCCAATGACATCCCAAGACCAGCAGAAATCGCTGTTGATGAATGGCCTACACCAAAGGTGTCAAATTCAGATTCTTCACGGGCAGGAAACGCAGCCAAACCATCTTTGGCACGAATCGTCACTAATTGTTCACGACGACCGGTTAAGGCTTTATGCGGATAAGCTTGATGACCCACATCCCAAATCAAACGATCACGTGGCGTTTCAAAACAATAATGTAATGCCACGGTTAATTCGATCACCCCAAGATTGGCACCAAAATGCCCACCACTTTGTCCGGCCGCATACAAAATAAATTGACGTAACTCATCCGCCACTTGCTCTAATTGGCTGCGCTCGAGTAAACGAAGTTGTTGAGGATGGTTAATCGTATCCAGCAACGGTGTTACAGGGCGTTGAGATGGTATTTCTTTATACAGCATAATGTGGCAAAGCCTTCTAAAGCCTGGCAAATTCCTAAGCTCGGTCTAAATGGGTAACTCGATCATATCGTCGAATTGTATCACCTTACAATCAGCCAAACTTGTAGCGATGTAATTTTTAGCAATGATCTCGTTGGGGAGATTTTGAATGAGTCAGATTATCCTGAATAATCTTCCTATTTATCAACTATTATCGTTCGCTTTATACAAAAAAGAAAATGTTCTGCATAAATTCGTCGTTGCAATTCTACCAATGTCCAAGCATTACGCTATACTTTAGCCAATTTATAATCGAATAAACGGGTTAAGCAGTGCCTATAGAATTTGTCGCAACGTCAAGATTACCGACCGCTTTTGGTGAATTCAATATTACGGTTTTTCAGGATCCTGAAACCGGTGAAGAACATGTCGCACTCTCTAAAGGACTAGAACAAGCTCCCACTGAACCTGTTTTAGTACGTATCCACTCCGAATGCCTGACTGGTGATGCCTTCGCTTCACTTAAATGTGACTGCGGCCCACAACTTCAAGCCACCCAAAAATTAATTAATGAAGCGGGCCAAGGGGTGATTTTATATTTACGCCAAGAAGGTCGCGGGATTGGTTTAACCAATAAAATCCGTGCCTATGCCCTACAAGACCAAGGCCATGACACAGTCGATGCCAATTTATTATTGGATCTTCCTGCTGATGCACGTCGTTATGATATGTGTCCTATCATGTTGAATCATCTTAACATTACTGCGGTGCGCCTCATTACCAATAACCCGTTAAAAATTGAAGCTCTACAAGAACAAGGCGTGAATGTCGTTGATCGTGTTCCGCTGACTGTGGGTTTAAATCCCTTTAACGAACAATATTTAAAAACCAAACATGATCGTATGTCGCATATGTATCAAAAGGATGATTTTTAAAAATCCTTTAAATTCTCCATAAATTAATCCCTCCAAACCTCCCTTTACAAAAGGGAGGCTTCCCCCTCTTTATTAAAGAGGGGTTAGGGGAGATTCAAATCGTCATCGAAAAAATACGATTTTCAGGAACACGACGTTTTAATCGTAAATCAAAAGCCATGCAGATATTACGGACAAAAGGCTTGCCTGCATCACTCACCTGAATGTGCTGATCAAAAATCTCGAGCAAGCCATCTTCTTGCATTTCAGCCAATTGCGCTAATACTTCATCAAGCTCAGGAAATTGCATTTCTGGACCTGCCCAAGAAGTTTGGAAGGTACACATCAAATTGAGAATATGTTTACGAATGATTAAGTCCTCATCTGTCAGCACATGCCCCCGATAGACTGGAATTTCATTCACTTCTAAACGTGCATAATAGTCTTCAATTTTCTTTTCATTTTGTGCAAAGCTGTACCAACTATCACTGATCGAAGATAAGCCGAGACCAATCATCACTTGGGTTTTCGATGCGGTATAGCCCATAAAATTACGGTGCAAACTGCCCTGCTGAAAAGCTTGATACATCGGATCTTGGGTTAATGCAAAATGATCCATCCCAATTTCATGATAGCCTTGCGCCAGTAGCTGTTTTTTACCTTCTTCATAGCATTGACGCTTTAAATCATCTTTCGGGACATCGGCATCTTTAAAACCACGCTGACCATTGCCCTTAATCCATGGTACATGTGCATAGCTATAAAAGGCTAGACGATCTGGCATCAAACGAGTGGTCTGTTCAATGGTATGCAACACATCGTTTAAATCCTGAAATGGCAGACCAAAAACCAAGTCATGCGAAATAGAGGTATAGCCAATATCACGTGCCCACTGTGTTACTTGTTCAACATGTGCAAAGGGCTGAATACGGTGGATGGCTTTTTGCACCTTCTCATTATAATCCTGCACTCCATAACTTACGCGTCGAAAACCAACATCATACAAAGCTTGTAAATGCTCACGTGTGGTATTGTTCGGATGCCCTTCAAAGCTAAATTCATGTGCATCAGCAATATCAGCATGCACTAGAATGCCTTGAATCAACTGGGTGAGATGCTCAGGAGAAAAGAAAGTAGGCGTTCCCCCGCCCAAATGAATTTCTTTAATTATTGGCCGGTCGACCAAGAGCTGACAATATAAGTCCCATTCTTTCAGCACCGCCTGAATATAAGGCAGCTCCATCTCATGTTTTTTCGTGACTTTTTTATGGCAACCACAAAACGTACATAAGCTTTCACAAAATGGTAGATGGATGTACAGACTGATGCCTTCGCTGTGATTAGTCTCATCAAATGAACGCTTCAATCCCTGTTTCCACTGTTGCAATGAAAATTCAGCTTCCTCCCAATACGGCACGGTTGGATAACTGGTATAGCGTGGACCCGGTACATTGTATTTTTGAATTAAAGAACTCGCCTGCTGAGACATCGATGCACCATTTCAATCAATGAGATTCAATTTAAATCTACCTGATGATTATTGTGCTGAGCTTCAGATGTGAATTCAACCTAGCAAATTTGTCGGAATAGTCCCAATTTCAGTCTGAGCAATTGCTGCTAACTTTGCATGATCTTTTGGTTTAATCACTAGATTTCCAGATTTAAAGTAAAGAGCCGATGCTGAGTATCGGGAAAAATGCCTTAAGTTTTCACCTAATTTATGCTTTGATGACACTTATCTTTAAATTATTTTAATAAAGGTCACCATGCAGAATCCAACTTCAGCCGATATACAACGTGTAGATGAATTCCTTCGCGATTTACAGGCACAGATTTGTGCCGCATTGGAACAGCAAGAACGTGCTGGTGGCGGAAGTGCCGAATTTGCGATCGATGACTGGGAACGCCCTGAAGGTGGTGGTGGTCGCTCACGTGTTCTTCAAAATGGAACGGTGATTGAAAAAGGCGGCGTGATGTTCTCGCACATTAACATTTCAAAATTACCCGCCTCTGCGACTGAACGCCATCCCGCTATTGCAGGTGCAAAAGCGCAAGCCATGGGCGTGTCGTTGGTAATTCACCCGAAAAACCCCAACGTCCCAACCTCACATGCCAATGTGCGTTTATTTGTCGCCGAAAAAGAAGGACAAGATCCGATTTGGTGGTTTGGCGGTGGTTTTGACCTCACTCCATTTTATCCAAATGATGAAGATGTCTTGTCTTGGCATCAAACTGCCCATGATCTTTGTGCCCCATTTAGTGATACACTCTATGATGAACATAAGAAATGGTGTGATGACTATTTCTATCTAAAACACCGTGATGAACAACGTGGTGTGGGTGGTTTATTCTTTGATGATCTCAACCAATGGGACTTTGAAACCTGTTTCAAATATATGCAGGCCGTCGGTAATGGTTATTTAGAGGCGATTTTACCAATCTTCCAAAGAAACCAAGACAAAGCCTATACCGAAGCACAACGAGACTTCCAACTTTACCGTCGTGGTCGTTACGTTGAATATAACCTAGTGTATGACCGTGGCACCTTATTTGGCTTACAAACTGGTGGGCGTATTGAATCCATTTTAGTAAGTATGCCACCTTTGGCGGGCTGGTCGTATCGTCCTGAATGGGAAGAAAATTCTCCAGAGAAAAAGCTCACCGACTTTTATTTAAAACCGCATGATTGGCTTAATATATTGAAATAAAATAGATAGACATGTATTTGCCTCTGTCCATCAGGGGCTTTTGATTGCCTTTTAATTAAAGTATTTGTATTTCTAGGTAATATCTTGATGCATAAATAAATTTTTTAAGCATTTACTTTGTAATCATATTGCTCAACAATGACACATCTTTTAAACAGCTTTACGCTATGTCATTGCACAATGTGTCAATAAACTCATGGCTGTAACTTTCTTGTACGGAGTACAACGCACATGACACATCAAACACTCAATAAAAAAGCAGTCAGTCTTACTGCCTTGGTGTTTTGGAGCTTTGCTGTTGTGCTGATCAGCGCTATCAGTACTAATATTTTTTCCGAAACGTCTTTGAATGATAATTTGGCCATTGGCTTCATGGTCGTGGCCCTCATTGGTTTAGTCATTAGTGCTGCCAGCATCTTGATTCAAAGCGTCTTAGATATTTGTAATCCTTAATTTTCCCCCTTTATTTCACGATTTTAAGACTGCCCGAACTTTAGCCATCATCAGATTTGGCGTATATTGTCTGCTCTTTCACATCTACATGGACGCTGTGCAATGAGCAAACAATTTGCCGTGATTGGCAACCCGATTGAACAATCACGCTCACCTGAACTTCATCATGCCTTCGCTGAAAAAACAGGCCTCGACATTCAGTACAGCAAACGACTTGCGCCACTTGATGGTTTTCAGCACAGTGTCGAATCCTTCTTTGCCGAAGGTGGTATCGGTATGAATGTCACTGTTCCGTTTAAAGAACAAGCGTATGCACAATGTACCGTGCTTACTGAACGTGCCAAAATTGCAGGTGCGGTCAATACACTTTGGATGCAAGATGGTCAATTACACGGTGATAATACTGATGGTCAAGGCTTGGTGAATGCCATTCATGCCTTAGATTGGAATTTAGAACAGAGCGATATATTGATCATTGGTGCAGGTGGTGCAACACGTGGCGTGATTTATCCGCTGGTACAAGCTGGGGCCAAAAAAATCGTCATTGCCAACCGTACTTTAGCGCGTGCTGAACAATTGGTCGCTGACTTAAAAACTGCTGTCCCCAATGCCGAACTTGTAGCCATTGCCCTCACTGACTTAGCAGGTCAATTTGATCTGGTGATTAATGCCACATCGGCAAGCTTAACGGGTGATCCGCTAATTTTGCCTGAAGCATTACAATTCACGCACGCCTATGAAATGGCCTATGGCAAGCCGTCGACATTTTTGGATCAAGCCAAAGCACGCCATGTTCCAACCTCAGAAGGTTTTGGCATGTTGGTTGGTCAAGCGATCGAATCTTTTTCCATTTGGAATGGCGTCAAACCTGATCTAAAAGACTTTCTATAATTCAAAATGATTTGCTCAATTTACTTTCAGAGCAGTCGAAACACCTAAAAAAAGAACCTCGATTGAGGTTCTTTTTTTATCCAACTTAGTTCTTGTGTTTTTGAATGGCCTTATAGGTTTCATAATAAGCCGATTGGCTGAACAACTCTTTGTGTTCTGCTGCTAGGCCTTGCAATGACGCTTCTGATAATTTTCCTTTGATATCATCAGCAAAGGCTTGCGCGTAGATTTTTGATGCTTTCACCAAATGCGCTTTTTCAGTTCCTTCCAGTTCATAGCTAGCTAAAAAGTTTTGTTGATATAAATGTGCAAAAATCGCCTGATCAGTTTTATAGGTTTTTTGCAACTGCTTCCATTCAACCTGAGCTTTGTACTCGCCAATTCCTGACTGTACATAATGGTTGACCGAAGAACCTAAGTCATCAAAGTCTTGATAGCGATGCAAAGCATGCTTATCGCGTAATTGATTTAAACGTTTCAGCGCATTGCCTGTTGGTTCTTTTAAGCCATCAACAAATCGATATGCATAAACTTCTGCAATTTCATTCAAATCATTGGCTGAGTAATAACGCACATACTGAGCGCGATAGTTAGCAAATGCCACGACAAATGCCGCTTGATAGGCTTTCACTTCAGATTGATGGCGTTTATAACTTTGCAAAGCAACTGTACTGAGATATTCAGGAAGTTCGACTTCTTCATTTGCAGCACGGACATCATCGACCGATGCAGTTTCTGCTTCAACAAGCAGAGGATCATTTCCCGTGATTGGCGCAAGCAGGCCTTTCAACATATTTTCAAAGAGTGAATCTTTACTGACTTCCTCAATGGATTTTGCCTGTTTCATGGCTTGACGATCAATTGGAGTCGCATTGCCATAATTCAAAATTTGGTTGCTACTTTTCAGCTTTAATTGACCTAAACGTGGCTCATTAAAGGCCAATTGATAGTCCATTACTTGGACGCGGCCTTTGTGATCTAAGCCTACATCCATCACCACATTCGAAGATGATTTATCCTGTGCATTCAGCACCTGCGCAATTTCAGCTTGATGCTTTTGCCATAATTGCTGGAATTGTTTTACATCGACAAGTTGTTCACTTTGATATTGCTGGAATACTGGTTTTAACTGCTCAACAGCGTCCGAAATCTCTGAATCTGTATTGGATGTGTCCGCATCAGAAGCCGATGGTACAGAATCTTCTTGCAGCGGTATCACCCGAACATCTTGATAATCCTGACACAGTGTGACTTTACCAATCGGCACCTGTTTGGTGTTCATCAAGGCCTGACAGACTTCCTCAGATAAATTCGCTGTTTCGTCATCTTCTTCGGAAGCCGCATAAGCTTCGGTTACTTCAGTATCCGAACTATAGGTTTCTTCGTCATCACCCGCGGTCGCCTCCGCATATGCACTTGCAGTATCGATCGCGTACTCAGCAGATTCAGCTGCAGAAGACGTTTGTTCTTCTTCCGTTTCATGTTGGTGATACATCAGGCCATGCATTTTCGCATTGAGCAGCTCATTCACACGTTCTACAGATGCATAAGCCGCATCATCGTCTTCATCCTCAACTGCTGCCGCTACTGCAGTCCCTCCCGCCGCTTCAGCCGCAGCCATCGCCTCTTCGGAAGCACTAAGATGCACAGCAGCGTCCACAGATTCATCTTGCTCGGCGTCACTATTACGCTGACCTTTGATTTGCGTGATGTAATAGTTGGCGTTCACAAAATCAAAAAGTTCAAGCTGGGTGTAAAGCGCATTAAGATCACCCACATAGCGGATTTTTTTAGTCAGCCCTGCATTTTTTTCATCACGTGTTAAAGCAATATTTTGCACTTGATTCGGCTCTGCCAAGACATAGGGCAAAGCATTCATTTGTTTTAAATAGTCAGCAAATTTTTTCAAATCGTACTGAGCAATCGTCTCTTTATGTTTTGAAAAATCCACATAAGCCAAGCTGCTTTGGCTTTCACGATTTACCATAAACGGCATGAACGCAAAGTAGTTGGTATAAAATTTATGTTGATTAAAATCAATGATCATCGGCAACTGTGCATTGACCTGCAAAGTCGGTTTTTGATAACTCAATTGCAAGGTTAAGGCAGCAAGTTTTTCTCTAAAATGTACTGAACCGCTATAGCTAAACTGTAAATCATTCAACACATTCAGCAGTGATTGAGCAATTTTAGATTGCGGAGAAACGCCATCCTCTTCATCGCTATAACGCGCTGATGGTGGGATCGATTCATTGGCAATGGCTTGATAGAGCTGTTTCTTTTCTTTTTGGCTAAACGGAATATTTTGGGTTTTAATCAACTGATCAAGTTGTTTTTTAAGTTTAGGATCCAGCTCTGGCTGTGTACTAGTTGCAGGTTTTGACTTGGTTTCAGGCTTTTTTTCATCGAACTGAATATCGGTTTGAATTGAAAATTGCCCTTTCATGTCATAACTGGCATTTTCAAACATTGCGTTTAAGCCTTGAGTGGCTTGTTGCCCGAGAGACTGATCCGTTGAATTGGTTTTTATGACATGTTGAGCACACCCAGTAATACTCAAACCCAGTAAACAAAGTGTTATATATTTTAATCGCATAATTGTACGAAAGACCTAAGTTCTTTATGATTTATTAAAAGAAAAAAATGATCAAAAGATCAACATCAAGTCTATCAGAAGTTTATTTTTCACATGTTGGTTAAATATTACAATTCGCCTTTCTGACATTTTTTAAGGGCGTATTCATCAATGTTTTTTTGATGAAATTATGAATAATCAAAGCATCAATACAGATAATCCAAAAAAATTTAGATATTAGGATTAAGACTATGCCTGCATATAAAGCGCCTTTACACGATATTCGTTTCTTAATGAATGAAGTGCTCGATTACCCAGCACATTACAAAACTTTGTCTAATGGTGAAGCTGCTGATGCAGACACTGTCGACATGATTTTAGAAGGTGCAGCAGATTTTTGTGAAAATATCCTTTCGCCTTTGAACCAAACGGGTGATGAAGAAGGCTGTCATTTTGAAAATGGTGATGTGAAAACACCAAAAGGGTTTAAAGAAGCCTATGACCAATTTGTACAGGGTGGCTGGCAAGGTCTGTCTTTCCCTGAAGAATTTGGCGGTCAAAACTTGCCACAGTCGTTGAATCTCATCAAATCTGAAATGATGGGTACAGCAAACTGGTCATTCCAAATGTATCCGGGTCTCAGCGTAGGTTGTATCAACACCATTCTACAATTTGGTTCAGAAGAACAGAAAAACCAATATTTACCGAACCTTGTTGCTGGAACTTGGTCAGGCACCATGTGCTTAACTGAACCTCAATGCGGTACCGACTTAGGTCAGGTAAAAACCAAAGCGGAACCTCAAGCTGATGGTAGCTATGCAATTTCTGGTACAAAAATCTTCATCTCTGCGGGTGAGCATGATTTAACAGAGAACATCGTACATATCGTTCTTGCACGTCTTCCAGATGCACCTGCAGGTACAAAAGGCATTTCATTATTCATCGTTCCAAAATTCCTTGTGAATGCAGATGGTACTGTGGGCGAACGCAATCCTGTAACGTGTGGTTCGATTGAACACAAAATGGGGATCCGTGCTTCAGCAACAGCTGTGCTGAACTTTGACAATGCCATTGGTTACTTGATCGGTGAAAAACACAAAGGCCTACATGCAATGTTCACCTTCATGAACACTGCACGTATTGGTACAGCAATTCAAGGTATTGCACATGCTGAATTGGCATTCCAAGGCGCACTTCCATACGCCAAAGAACGTATGTCTATGCGCGCACTTTCAGGTAAAAAAGATCCTGAAAAAGTAGCCGATGCGATTATTCACCATGCAGACGTACGTCGTATGCTTTTAACTCAAAAAGCGATCGCTGAAGGCGGCCGTTCAATGATTTACTATGCAGCTCAAATTGCGGACAAAATGACTGATGCTTTAACCCGCGGTGATACAGCAGCGTTTGAAGCACATGATGACCACTTAGGCTTCTACACCCCGATTCTCAAAGGTTTCTTAACCGAAATGGGTTATGAAGCTGCAAACCATGGTATGCAAGTATACGGCGGTCATGGTTATATTAAAGAATGGGGCATGGAACAAATTGTTCGTGACTCACGTATCTCTACTCTCTACGAAGGCACAACAGGCGTTCAAGCACTAGACTTGATTGGTCGTAAAGTTCTGTTGACCTCTAAAGGTAAAGTGATTCGTGACTACACAGCTGAAATCTTGAAGTTCTGTGGTCAACATGCACGTAACAAATACATGCGTCGTTTTGCGTGGGACTTAACGAAGCTTTGCGCACAGTGGAATGCATTAACGGTTCGTATCATGCTTGCAGCACGTAAAGACCGTGACATCGTATCTTCTGCTTCTGTCGATTTCTTAATGTTCTCTGGCTACGTGATGATGGCTTATTTCTGGGCACAACAAGCTGCCGTAGCTTCTGAAAAATTAGCAGAAGGCAATGGTGCAGAAGTTCCTGAGTTCTATAAAGCAAAAATCAAAGTGGCTGACTTCTACTTTGAACGTCTATTACCACGCTCACAAGGTCACGCTGAAGCAATGGTTAACCCATCGAAGACCATGACTTCTTTGGCTCCTGAACACTTTAGCTTTGACTACTAAGCTTTAAACCGAGTTAAATGACTCTATAAAAAGACCGCTTCGGCGGTCTTTTTTGTCTTCTCTTTTAATTTTGATCTATAGGAATTACGAGTAGTATTCTTAATTTCTTCATGAGGTAATAACAATGTATAAAGATGAACTTTATATGGAGAAATATTGTTGTATTTTTCAACAAAAATAGAACACCTTATCGCTAAACATAATTTTATTTAATAAATAACCCGAATCGCGGATAAGAAATAAACTTGAAAATAAGAAGACTAGAGCCATCAGTTGAGTTACCACACAAAACTCACAACTCTAGTCCTAATGTTCAATAGTACCGAATTATTCTGCGTAATTGATGATTTCTTTCTTAAATTTGAAGCAACTTATTGGAACTTTCTCAAACAAAATAGCCATTCTTTAAGAATCAGACGTGCTCATC
The DNA here is from genome assembly GCF_013418685.1 of Acinetobacter sp. YH12129. Taxonomy (NCBI): domain Bacteria; kingdom Pseudomonadati; phylum Pseudomonadota; class Gammaproteobacteria; order Moraxellales; family Moraxellaceae; genus Acinetobacter; species Acinetobacter sp. YH12129. Next base: position 178,703 of record NZ_VPBP01000001.1, on the reverse strand, counting down.
TGACGATCTCAGAAATCTGCTTTATTGCCATTTGGTATAAATGTTCTTATTTCAGCAATTTCAAAGCCTTTTTCACATGGTTAAAAGAAGATAAAAGACATTTGTTTAAAAGCTTACCATGTTACCAACGGATGATTCATCTGATCAATATGCACCAATTAGCAATACATGCTTTACATGTGGCTCTGATGAAAGGTCAAAATACCCAATATTTGTGGATTGATTCAACGACTTTGCCAGTCTGTAAAAATCAACGTATTCAACGCCATAAATCATTAGCTCAAATAGCATCTCGTGGTAAAAGCTCGATGGGCTGGTTTTATGGCTGTAAGCTACATATTGCGATGAACCCATTTGGTGAAATCGCTTGTTCTACTTTATCAAATGGGCATATAGCTGACATAAAAATGGTTGAGCAATTGGCTGACGGCTTAGAAGCAAAGCTATATGGAGATCGTGGTTATATCAGCCAGGAACTAAAAAGCAGGTTAAAAGATCAAGGTATTGATTTAATTACTTACCATCGAAAAAACATGCAATCCATCCAACTATCTGCATCAGATGAATATCACTTAAGACAACGAAATAAGATAGAAACGTTATTCAGCTTATTGAAAGGACAATACAATTTAGTGACGAGTAAAGCTCGTAGTATTCATGGATTTCTGAGTGGGATTTACGCATCGTTATGTGCATATCAACTTAATCATCAAAATAAACCAACAATTCAAATTATGGAATCATTGGCTTAAGCGGGATTCGGGTTAAATATTAAATACTTAAAGTAAATTTCACTCGATGATTTTAGCTTTACATTTGTATCTCATACAACTTCATATCTTCTCCATAGCCTCCCCCTATGATGACTTCATTGATTCATAAAGAGCGTAACCATGAAAAAATTGATGTCTTCATTAATGATTTGTCTAATTGCAACAACTGCGACAATGTCTGCAATGGCAGCGCCTGCATTCGATCATAAAAATCCGCCACCTGCTGCACACTTCGAAAAAAAACCTGTACCGCCTAAAGCAACACATCACAAACCTGCTGGGCCGCAAATGGTGAAAAAAGAGCATCAACACGCTCATGCAAAATTTGCCAAACAAAATCATAAGGCAGTAGCTTTTAAAGGCAATCAACACAAACCTGTTTCGCAGCATAAATTACCGCCAATGCCACCGAAACATCGTTAAGCTAAATTAAAAAAAGACCGCTCATGCGGTCTTTTTTAATATTTACTTTGCTTTATCAGCAATAAATTCTTTAATCTCTATGGGTTTATCTTTTACCAACTCAACAGTGCCTTCATTCACACCATTAAAGTTCTTAAAGTGAATTGAAACACCTTGGTCGTTGGCAAGTCGTACACCACTTCCTGAAACTCCTCGTTTCAATTCATACACACGATCAGAATTATCAGTCAATTGTGCGGTTTCAAAATTATCTTTGGTTTTTAACTCAAGGCTTAGATCTTGTGGCCCTGTAAAGTGAATCACTTGCTCATCTTGAGCTACTGCAACATCGTTTGTTTGTGCAGTTGTGGCCGTTGCCTCTGTTGCAACATTTTGTTCTGATGGTGCTTTTTTATCGGTGCAACCCACCAAAGCTATAGTTAATAACGTCGCAGTTAAAATATATTTCATTTTCTGAAGTTCCTTTATGCCATGTAAATTCAATTATCAACTGAATAATTTCATACACATTCTGCAAATTACATTCGAAATATGAAAAATTACTTGTCGCTCAAATTTTAAAACAAGTTTGACATAGCTTTCATTACAGGAATTCTTCCAATACTGAATTTAAAAAGATATGTCCCTGCTCGGTACAAGACAAACGCGCAGGATCATTCACCATCAATTTACGTTCACGTAATGAGTTCAATAACTCGGCAATCGGCTCTAAACTTTCCCCTGTACGCTCGCTATATAGCTTGGCTTCCACCCCATGATTTAAACGAAGTGCATTCATCATAAATTCAAAAGGCATGTCGGCTGCTTCGATGCGCTTAAACTGAAGATGTTCAGCAGGTACTTTGGCTAAATAGTCTTTCGGCAATCGGGTTTTTTGGAAACGATACACCCCGTCTGGCATGGTCACTTTACCATGCGCGCCTGCGCCAATCGCTAAATAGTCACCAAACTGCCAGTAATTTAAATTGTGTGCCGACGGCTTTTCTTTACGCCATGCCGACACTTCATAATTGATAAAGCCTTGCGCTGTTAAATAGGCTTCGCCCTGCGCTTGAATCTCTTCAAGCACATCATCGACAGGCAGAATCGGCTGGGTGCGGAAAAAGACCGTATTCGGCTCAATCGTCAACTGATACCACGACACATGTGTTGCGCCATTTTCAACAGCAAGTTTTAAATCCAACAGTGCTTGCTCAATCGCTTGTTCAGGCAGGCCATGCATCAAATCGACATTCACCCGTTCAAAACCTGCTTCCCGTGCATGCTGAATGGCAGAAATGGCATCGTCATTCGAGTGAATCCGACCCAGTTTTTTCAGTTGCTCGGTATTAAAACTCTGCACACCGATAGATAAACGATTAATCCCTGCCTCTAAATAACCTGAAAAAGGATCGTGCTCAACCGTACCGGGATTGGCTTCCAAGGTAATTTCACAGCCCTTTTCAAATGGCACCAATGCTTTGAGCTGAGTAAATAACCATTGATAACCTTGGGCAGAAATCAAAGATGGTGTACCGCCACCAATAAATACACTATGAATCAGGCGGCCCTGAGCAAAATCGACTTGGGTTTTAAAGTCTTCAACCAACGCCTGTAAATATTCTTGTTCTAAGTCCAGAGACAATTCACCATTCGGCACCGCATGCGAATTAAAGTCACAGTATGGACATTTACGCACACACCACGGCATGTGAATGTATAAAGACAAAGGAACGAGTGCAGGATTTAATTCAGCCAAGGAGATTGCTCAAAATGCGTTGAAGAATACTGTTTATTTTAACATGACTGCATCAGAGTGCTTGTGAAAACTCTGATCGAATACAGTAGACTGATCATATTAAAAAAGAATTTGCTGATAACAAGATGAAAATAAGCAGCCATTTATTGTACTTACTGCCGCTCGCGATGGGTATTGGCATCGCCATGACCATTCAAACAGCGATCAACAGCCAATTGCGTGAATATTTATATTCACCGCTGCAAGCTGCCCTTTTTTCTTTTTTGGTTGGTACAATAGTCCTCGCCTTTATGGTGTTTTTTCAATCGGCCGAAAAACCGGACTTTGCAAGTTTTGCTCAAATCCCTTGGTATTTATGGTTGGGGGGATTTTTGGGTGTTTATGCCATCAGTATCAGTATTTATACCGCACCGAAACTGGGTTTTTTATCCCTCTCCGGTCTGATTATTTTTGGACAGATCTTAATGTCGATGGTATTTGACCATTTTGGCTTGCTCGGCACTGAAAAAACCCCGATTAACTGGCAACGCTTATTGGGTGGCGTGGTGATTTTTATTGGTGTGCTTCTCACTTTCCAACGCTAAGACCTCATTCCTAAGCACCTCACAAGAAATGAGTACATTCTGTGTCTACTGTCACGGCTGTAACAAGCAGCAAGTATGAATTAAAACAACTGTTTCATTTAATGATCCCGATATTGATCACGCAGTTTGCGCAAGCGGGATTTGGTCTCATTGATACCATCATGGCTGGACACATGTCCGCCAATGACCTTGCAGCCATTGCGGTCGGGGTCGGTTTATGGATACCGGTCATGCTGCTGTTCAGCGGCATTATGATTGCAACCACCCCATTAGTGGCAGAAGCCAATGGTGCTCGCACGCCTGAAAAAATTGCCACCATCGCCCGTCAGTCTTTGTGGGTCGCATTATTTTTAGGGATCATTGCCGCATTAGTCTTACAAGCTATGCCGCTGCTTTTACCGTTATTGGGTGTCCCTGAAGTATTACTTCCGAAGGCGAGCTTATTCTTACACGCCATTAGTTTAGGTATGCCTGCTGTCACCATGTACGCAGCTTTACGTGGTTACTCAGAAGCATTGGGGCATCCACGTCCAGTCACTGTGCTGAGTCTGCTGGCCTTATTGGTGTTAATTCCACTGAACTTTATTTTTATGTATGGTTTAGGCCCAGTCCCTGAACTGGGTTCAGCAGGATGTGGTTTTGCCACCGCGATTTTGCAATGGTTAATGTTCTTTGCTTTGGCGATGTACGTTTTCAAAGGATCGGCCTATCAAAAAACCCAACCTTTCGCTGCTTTTGAAAAAATGAACAGTGAATGGATCAAACGTATTTTAAAACTCGGCTTTCCGATTGGCTTAGCTATTTTCTTTGAAGTCAGTATTTTTAGTACAGCCGCTATTGTGTTGAGTCCCTTGGGCGAAGTCACCATTGCAGCGCATCAAGTCGCCATTTCGATTACCTCGCAATTGTTTATGATTCCAATGTCACTAGCGATTGCGCTGACCATTCGGGTCGGTACTTATTATGGGGAAAAGAACTGGCTGGCTATGCGAAAAGTCCAGAAAGTCGGTATGTTGACAGGGACGGTATTTGCCCTGATTACCATGTTGCTGCTTTGGCTTTTACGTAATGAAATTGTGTCACTGTATACCAATGACTATGATGTGACTCAGCTTGCGGTGTACTTGGTGTTGTTCGCGATTGCCTATCAGTTGATGGACGCATGGCAAGTCAGTGCCGCAGGGTGCTTACGCGGTATGCAAGACACCAAAGGACCAATGTGGATCACCATGATCGCGTATTGGATCATTGCCTTCCCTGTCGGGATCTATCTTGCACGCTTCACCACGACTGGTGCTGCAGGCGTTTGGATTGGCCTAATTGTGGGTCTGACTGTCGCCTGTATACTGCTACTTACACGTTTATTTATGATGAATAAACGTTTAGCTCAAGCGGGATAAGCCCTAAAAAATCATCTAAAAAGTTACTTAAAAATACGGCTACGCTATGCAGAAGATTAATGCAAATTAACACCCTGCATAGCAATGCCATAAATAAAAAGCATGAAGAAGAGGAAAATAAACATGTCCCATGTATTTCGCTCGATCAGTCTCTGTCTGAGCTTAGGCTTTTCCATGTCACTACAAGCTGAACAAACGATCAACCGACATGAATTTCCTTTATATCACGCACCCATTAAAGTCCAATCACAACCCGAATTTGATTACATCAATCAAGCACTTTGGACAGCCTTTCGCTTTTATCATGAACAACAAGCGGACTCATATACTGCACGTTTAAAATTAAGTTGTCAGCAGTCTGGTATGGCATATACCTATCAGGACTTCATCAAGGCCAATCAAAAGTTTGCCTCTGCGGATGATCAGGATTTTATCGTGACGCAAAACCTCATCACCTTGAATGAAAATTTACACCATAACCAATGCAGTAAATATCTCAGTCCACATTTAGAACTGGAAAAAACTGAAGCAACTAATGCTACGCAGTAACTTCAGTTGCACAATTTGATTCAAATAAAAGAACGATACGCGGAAATGTCATCCGCAATTGTTTGAGACAGGACTACCTCAAAACAAAAATGTTTTTGCAATACTTTAAATAATTAGACGCTAGTGAACGAGTTTTGCGGATGACAATGGTTTTGGGTACTTTTGCCGAAACAAAAGTACCTCCAGCTGAAGGCTAATCCCTTTATTCAATCCCTAGATGAAAGACTCCGTCTAATAAAATTAAAAATCTTTTTAAAAATGCGTAATTACTTTTACAGGCATAACATCAGTGAAGTTACAGGAGCAGCAAAACCAACTAATTAAGCGCCTCGATGGCATTTTTTAAACCTTGTGGCACTTGGCTGGCGTCTTCTACGTCTTTCACGATCGCCTGCCCGACGATCACATCTGTCCCATTAAAACTCATGGTTGGCGAGCCATACAATTCATAGCCTTCATTTAAAGCTTTGGTCACACGGGCACAGAAATTGACATCATCTTTACCAGTTAAATAGCGATACACTTTCATCGTTCAGTTCTCTTCTAGCGACGCGATATTTTAAACCATTCAGCGTGTGGCTTAAATTTGCCTGAATTATTTTCAGTATTTACATTTTTGCCCATCATTTTATCAATAGAAATAAAGTCTTAACAATTTAAAGTAGGCAGTTTGTGTTTTGTCGCCTATGATCGGTATTAGATAATAAATGATGATCTTGAGGAACATCACATGGCAAAAACGGCTAGCACACCGGGTCGTCGCTTTATGAAACTTGCCAGTATGACGGCAAGCATTGCTACTAAAACCGTTTCCAATTCCATCCGCAATATCACTGCCGATGAAGAACAGAAAAATGCATCTCGCAGTAAACTTTTTCAGGACATCGGTCTGCAAATTGCAGACACTTTGGGTGAAATGAAAGGTGCGGTGATGAAAGTCGGACAAATTGCCTCGCAGTACAAAGACATTTTTCCACCTGAAGTCGCAAAAGCGATCAGTAAATTACAACGCCAAGCGCCAGCCATGCCTTTTGCTGAAATTAAGGCCCAAGTAGAACAAGAACTCGGCAAACCCCTCGCGCAAATTTTTAAAAGTTTTGAAGAACAACCTTTTGCCGCTGCATCCATTGGGCAGGTGCATAAAGCCGTGTTACCTAATGGTCAGCAGGTGGTGGTGAAAGTGCAATATCCGGGTGTCGAAGAAGCCTGTGAAAGTGACTTAAAACAAGTTCGCCTTGCCCTTCGTCTGATGGGCGTATTGAAAATTGATCGGAAGTTACAAAACAAGCTATTTCGTGAAATTCAGGACAGTTTGGACAACGAACTGAACTACGAAATTGAAGCGCAAAACTTAAATGTGGCCCGTGCGTTTCATAGTGCGCTGGATGACAAAATCATCATTCCACAGGTCTATAAAGATTATTCTTCACGTCATATATTGACTTTAAGCCTAGAGCTTGGCGACAGTATAGAAACTGCCAGCACATGGTCACAAGAAACACGAAATGCCTTGGGAAGACGCTTATTCCGTACCATTGGCCGTGAAATTTTCTTCCTTAAACGTTTCCACTGTGACCCACATCCGGGCAACTTCGCCTTTCGTGAAGATGGTTCAGTCATCGTGTATGACTACGGCGGTGTGAAAACCCTGTCTCCTGAAATCGTGTCGCACTTTAAGCAATTGATTAATGCTGCACGCAAGCACGATATTCCACTGATGGAACAGCAACTTGATGCCCTACATTCCCTCAATGAACTCGGTAAATTCCCTGCGGACTTGTATGAACAATGGCTTGAAGTACTGATGCGTCCACTGACCACACAATACGACTTTGCTGAAAACTCAGCGCACCATGACGGGGTAGAATTAATTAAGCCTTCTCTTAAATACTGGGATGTGTTTAAACCGTCACCGGATACCTTGATGGTGAACCGGACTGTTTCAGGACATTATTGGAATTTGATTCATTTGAAAGTGCATGACAATCTCAATGATCTTTTTGATGAGTTGGTCCCACCTAGCGCTTAAGTGAATATGACGCGCTGATTGCCTGATGAATTTCGGGCAATATTTGCATTTTATATTGTTATGTTATAACATTTCTTTAATCAATAAATTTAAGGAACAGAAGAATGCGTGCCAACATCCATCCCGAATACCGTGAAGTGCTCTTTCATGACACCAATGCCAATGCCTTTTTTGTGATTGGCAGTACTTTAAGCACCAATCAAACCAAAGAGTTTGAAGGCAAAACTTATCCATATGTGACGCTCGATATCTCAAGTGCATCACATCCTTTTTATACAGGTGAACAACGCCAAGTGAATAACGAAGGACGTATTGCGAACTTTAATAAACGCTTTGCGCGTTTCAAACGCTCACAATAAGTTCAGTTTCGATTAAGTTTTTTCTTTTAAAATTAAAACATTAAAGAAGTTCAGGGTTACCCTCCTCCAGCCTGAGCTTCTTTTTTTTATGTCTGAAATTTTGTGGATTTCAAGCGTTGTTTTAAACATCTATTTTTAAAATCGACTGAAATAAGTAATATCCCAGTCCCAATACGATGACGCCAATCACCACACTGGAAATGGCATAACTAAATGCCAGCCCACTTTGCCCTTGTCTAAGCAGTTGGAAGGTTTCTAAGCCGAAACTTGAAAATGTGGTAAAGCCACCTAAGATCCCGACCATAAGCAATAAGCGTGCTTCATTTTGTAGAACGGGATATTTTTGGCTAAATGCAAAAAACACACCTGCACAAAAGCAACCTAAAATATTCACCCACCATGTTGCCCACGGAAAGAGCACGGTTGGCTTGGCCAATAACAGTCCTGCTGCATAGCGAAGTGTTGCCCCAATTGCGCCGCCACATGCGACCAAAAGCCAGTTCATAGTTGTCCTACTTCAACATCATTGGTATCTACAATTTAGGCAACAGACTGCCTAAGGTCTCCCTTCAATATACACGCATTTAATTTACGCAAATAGTGTTAAATGTTTGGGCCAAAGCTTGCTATAGTCTGCAACACTTTGCGGTATTTTTTATTGAAAGAGGACATTATGGCTCAGGAATTATTAGATCAACTTCAAGCAGGGACTGCGAAATTTTCAGATGTGATTGCATTTATTGAAGCGCGTTATAACCACACAGCAACCGCTTTTACCAATGGCAAACAAGCCAATGCAGCAACTGAAAACCAAGGCAGTGCCAAAGTATTTTCTTTTGCCCAATTGAATGGTCTAAACCAAGCTGAAACATTAAGTCTTTTTGCTGAACATTATGCTGCTGTTTTGGCGACACCAGACGCAACTGACCACCAAAACATTCGCCAATTTATGCAAAATGGTTGGGAAGGTATTCAATTTGACGGTCAAGCGCTCAGCGCGAAATAATGCTTAGGTGGACGTTCTAAATCTGTTCGTCTGCAATAAAAAAAGCCAGTACAAATACTGGCTTTTTTTATCGTTGGTCATCAGTTCAAATCAAGACACTCGAACTCTGCAAGTCCATTCAGCCATCGCGGTTTTTTCCCAAGCTCGTGCATGCTTCAAATGTAGTAATTCTTCACCGGCAGTCAATGCGGTAAAACGATAAGTTTTTTGACCACCGGCACCAAGCACTGGTGTCGCATCTGCAGCAGCTTGTTGTTGAGCTGATTGAAACACTTCTTCAACTTTAAAAAGTTTCGGTTGCTCAGCCAAAGACCATACATATCCGGTACTTGGATTTTCGTTTAACAGTACTTCTAAAGTTTGTCCACGATCCATCTCAAGCAAGGTCGGACAACTTTGCTGTTCAGTAAATACATGGGTTTTCCCATCTACAGTTGAACTCATACTGGTACATCCACCAAGTGCCAAACCACTCGCCAACATTAGACTCAAAATAAGCTGTTTCTTTATCGTCATTTTCATCATCAAATTATTTTACCTTGAATCTAATGCACACCGATTTCAATACGATCTCGATGCAATCGAAGTTTAGCCTTTGACTTTTTCAATCCACTGAATCGAACTTACACGAAAAACCTCACAAGCCCCATCACCCGTATCTGTTGGGGTCAAAGATGAAGTCCAAACTAAATCTTTGTCTTTCACCTCAACCAAATCCCCTTTTAAACGCACGAGATCGCCACGTTTCACTTGAGTAATTTGCTTCGCAATTTGCGGGTTTGCAGGAATGATGTGCATATTCGACACCATCATCATGGCTTGCTTTTGCGGTACAGGAACGCGATCCATTTTCCAATTTAAGAAACGGTCATATTGATTGACTGAAATCGTCCGAGCAATTTCTGGCTCTGCAAATAAGCCCCAACTGACCGCATAATCGATCGGAGAAAATTTTGCTTGTTCATCTGTTTGATAGGTTTTAGAACCTAAAATTCGGAAATCACCTTTAAATTCTTTCAAGGTAGAAATCGACTGGCCTTTGGCAGCAGGTGCTAAGCCTTTGGCAATATTATAATCTGAAGACGCTTGGACACCGACATTCAATAAAAAGCCTGCAAGCACAGTACTTAATGCAATTCGCTTGATCATCGCGTTATCCTCTTACCCTGTAATACTTCACATTACTCAATTTTAATTCTGCAATTGAGCCGACTTCATCTATTCATAATGCCCCAACCTGAACATGAGCTTAAAATCGCGTAGGTTGAGCCTGATGAATGTCGTTTTCACTAGTTGTAACTCTATATTACGCACACAGTCTGCATAAACCTTATGAACTTGGTAACAAAATGCTGTTATTCAGTCAATTGGCCCATATTCATGCTCCACGACATGATTTACACTTAAAAAAAAGCCAACAATAATGCCCCCTATGATTTATAAATTTTATCAACAACACATTTTTCCGCATCTTTTAAATCAAGTCATGCAAGTACCAAGCTTGATGGATAAACGACGCGAACTCCTGTTAGCTATATCTGGTGAGGTGCTCGAAATTGGCTTTGGTACAGGTTTGAATTTAGCGTTTTATCAAAATGTCGATACGGTTTTTGCCCTTGAGCCCAATCCCGATATTTTTCATTTAGCTGCTGAACGTGTACATGCAGCACCTTTTGAGGTACAGCATATTTTAGCTGGTGCTGAAAAATTACCCTTTGCAGATGAAAGTCTAGATCATGTCGTGAGTACATGGACCTTATGCAGCATTGCCGATATTGAAACTGCGCTTGAAGAAATCTACCGTGTCCTTAAACCAACAGGGACATTTCATTTGGTTGAGCATGTACAACACAATGAAAATCGAAAAATTAAGCAGTTACAGCATTTACTCACGCCCATTCAAAAGAAAGTCGCGGATGGCTGTCATCTGGATCGTAATATGCAAAAGTTGCTTGAAGATGCCCAGTTTGAATGTTTTGAAACGCAGTATTTTGATGCTGAAGGCATTCCAAAAATTGGTCAGCGCATGTTGCTCGCCCGCGCACGGAAGTTGAGTTAAAGCGTCCAAGGCCATGTTTAAGCACAATCAAATCTAGATAAAAATACCTAGTCTTTGATTAATCGAATGGCATTAATTTTTAGGATATGACAGGGCTTTTTATTCAACACATTATAGGTGTTATACGACTTCCCTGTTTTGATGGAATGTACATCCACCCATGCACCCAAAATCTCCACACGATCCCCTGATTTTAAACGACGAATACGATTTGCAACGTCTTCGGATTGAGCAATCACACTGACATTTTGCAATTCGGAGTTGAGCTGTTCAACTTGTGTCGAGGGCACGTTTTTCGCTTGCACGTTAAAACAGCGGTTCTGCTGCGACCACTCAAGATGATATTTTAAAGACTGGATATCATTTGCACCTGAACTCAGTAGCAGATCAATATTGCTGACATAGGCCAAGTCTTGAAAGCCACCCACCACGGTCGGTGCGGCCGGATGTAATGTACGACTACTCGCACTGTAGTAGCGTTTATCCAACAGCAAATATTCACCGGAAAATGCCTGAGTCGCTGTGACCTGAAAATTTTTCAGCACACCAGTTTGCTCTAAATGTGGAATGGCACGAAAATATTCAGACCATATCCACAGCATGAGCGCAAAAACGGCTGCAGTCGCTAAGAGTTTTTCCATGTGGATATTCTGTCCTTATTACTTTTCGACGGTTCTGAGGCTGAGTCACGCGAGCTTAAATATGCTCAAAATCAATTCGGATGGTTTCAAAACGTACTCGCCCTTCGGCAATGGCTTGAGCAATCGCTTGTTGCCCTTTGGTCAAACGTGCCCCACCACTTTTAATATCAATCAGCACCACTTCGATGTCTTCAGCGAGTCCATCACCATCACGAAAGTCGGTATAGCCATCAAAAACCACATAATCGATCGGGTCACCGAGAAACTTTGCATCGCTAGGTAAATATTGAAATTCGGGCATGATCGGCGCCATTTGTTCGGCCATTTTGCCTTTTAAAACAGCACGACTGGTATTTACACTGCGTTTTTGTGCATGGGCCAATGCCTGCTGATGTTCCAATTCTAGTTCTGCAATATATTGCTCATATTCTGCCTTAATCCTTCCATTGCGACTGCCACTTAAAATTAAGGTGGTCAGTACAATCCCAATACACGCGCCAATGAGCATGGCCATCCAGACAGACATTTAAAATTCCTAATCTTTTTAAGATATTACAGCGAAACCTATAGAAAAAACTTAGACTTTGGTTCTTTGTCATATTCCCCGCATTAAACAATGATATGCTAGGGATGAGCAGAATAAAATCTATTTAGGTCGATGAAAACGATATTAATTGCCAATCAAAAAGGTGGTTGTGGCAAAACCATCACAGCAATCAGTTTAGCCTCTGCACTTGCGCAAAAAGGTTATAAAGTGGCCTTGGCAGATGCTGACAATCAAAAGTCTGCACGTCAATGGCTCAAACAGCGCCCAGAGACTGCCGCCCCAATTCAGAGCCTAGATTGGCGTCATGAAAAATCGATTGGTGATGTGCCGAAAGGGATTGAATATCTAATTATCGATGCTCCGGGTGCGTTATCGGGTGAACATGCAGATCAGTTGGTGAGTGAAGCTCACGCCATCGTTACCCCGCTACAACCATCTTTCTTCGACATAGACTCGACCCGTCGTTTTTTAAAGCATTTACAAGAAATTAAACGGATTCGTAAAGGTAAAGTCCAAATCTTATTGCTTGCCAATCGTGTAAAACACAATTCTGCTCATTCCAAAGAAATTCAAGATTTTTTCAATAAAGTTGAACAACAGCCCGTTGCTTGGATTTCTGAACGTACCGCTTATGGTCAACTTGCCATGCAAGGTCTTTCGGTTTTTGATAAAACGCAAAAATTGTACCTCGGAATGCAACAACAATGGCAACCTGTGCTCAATGCCATTATTGAAGACGAAGCCGAGTGGTTTTAACACATCATTCCACATTTTGTTGATATAAAGGCCAATCTTGCAAGGATCTAGCCTGAAAGATATTCACCATAAGTTAACAAGCTCTCGTTTTCGGGAGCTTTTTTTTCGGTTAAGATTGAACACAACATGATGAAAAAATCAGAGCACGCATTGCCAACGTTCGCACCTACATTACAAAAAGTCTTATTGTTCGGATTATTTTTTATCCTGATTTTTTTGAGCTTTAGCGTACTCAAATACTTTATTGTGCCCGTTGTTTGGGCAGCGATTATTGCTTATATGACTTGGCCGCTGTATCAATCGGTGCATCGTTTTTGTGGCAATCGTGCAAATCTAAGTGCGGCGCTGATGATCTTACTGGTGGTGCTCGTGGTGGGTCTGCCGGTGATTTTTGCGATTTTCTTGCTACAACATGAAGGCCGTAACTTGTATTTTGAATTACAAAAGCAAGTTTTCTCTGGTCATGTCAATGTGCCTGATTTTATTCGCCAACTGCCGTTTATTGGTAAAGAAGTCAGTCGTACCCTGCATGAGCTGAACAATGACCCGAACAGTATTATTCAATCGGTACAAATTTGGATTCAGGGGCATTTGAACTACGGTAAAGTTTTGGTCGGCGAAGTCAGTAAAAATATCTTTAAGCTGTGTTTTGCCGTGATGTCTTTATTTTTCTTCTATCGTGATGGTCAAACCATTTTAAGTCAGGTCAGTAAAGCCCTCGAAATGGTCATTGGGCCACGTATTCATCATTATCTTGCCACCATCTCGGATACCACACGTGCCGTAGTGTATGGCATCGGCCTCACCGCGATTGCCCAAGCTTTACTTGCCGGCCTCAGCTATTTTGTTGCCGATGTGCCTAACCCGATGTTATTAACCATCATTACCTTCATGTTGGCACTGATTCCTTTTGGCCCACCGATTTCATATACCGCTGTGTCGTTGTGGTTATTTTCACAAGGTCAAACCATTGAAGCCATTGGCGTCATGGCTTGGGGTGTTTGTGTGGTGAGTACAGCCGATAACGTGATTCGTCCTTTAGTGATTTCAGGGGCAACGCAGATTCCATTCTTATTAATCATGTTTGGTGTTTTGGGTGGGATCGCCAGTTTCGGTCTTGTCGGTTTATTTATCGGCCCAGTGATTTTGGCAGTATTGTTAGCCATTTGGCGTGAATGGTTGCATGAAACCCAAATTGAAGCCGTCATGATGCCCAAAGCAACATTGGCACATAACTTAGACAATATAGATGATAAGCCTGAACAACCTTAATTCAGGCTTGAATTCATTAAACAAATATTACAATCAAATACTTAAATTATCTGTCATCCTGTATCCGCATCTGTTTCAATAGTTGAAACTCCATAAAAACAGACAGGATGCCAAACATGTCTTCACTATTTAAATTCGGTGCGCTTGCTGCGGTCAGTGCCCTGATGTTTACAGGCTGTGCGAGTACCTCGACTTCAACAGGTCTGAATGCAAAAACCGTGACGGTCAATGCCGTGACTGCTCAAGGTATTGGTCAAAGCATCGGTCAAATTAACTTGGTTGATAGCCCTGCTGGCTTGGTTATTCATACCAATTTAACCCAGCTTCCTCCGGGTCCACACGGTTTCCATATTCATGAAAAAGGCTCTTGTGCCCCAGCTGAAAAAGATGGAAAAGCGGGTGCTGCACTCGCTGCGGGTGGTCACTTTAACCCTAAAGCTGCACCTCACCACGGTACACCGTTAACCGGTCACATGGGTGACTTACCGATCCTTCAAGTTCAAACGGATGGCACAGCAAAAGTGAATTTAATTGCACCGCGTTTGAAATTGGCGGATGTACAAGGCTTAGCCATCATGGTCCATGCCGGTGGTGATAATTACTCTGACGACCCTAAACCTCTAGGCGGTGGCGGTGACCGTATTGCCTGTGGTGTGATTCAATAATCAACCTTGCACATAGATTTGAATAAGCGGACTTTAAGTCCGCTTTTCTATTGAATAAAAATTGACAGTTCACAGAAAAAAGCTCAGTCTAATTTACAAAATCATTCGAATACTACAGAACTCTGTGAACACGCGACTCTCTTGGTTTCAACAGTTTCAATCCAGTGCAATCATTATGTATTGCCTGCAAATTTGTATTGTTTTGAGTGGCACCACGCTCGGATTATATTTTCTCGGTTTTCATAGTTTTATTGTTCCCGTCACCTTAGGTGCGATTGCTACCGCGCTCACGGACTTTGATGACCGGCTCAGCATCCGACTGCGTAATTTGCTCTATGTCTGCGTACTCTTCTTTAGTGTCAGTAGTATTTTAGATTTTCTCTATCCCTATAAGCTGCTGTTTATCTTATATCTTTCACTGTCCAGTGCAGGATTTATTTTATTAGGAGCTTTGGGGCAACGCTATGCCACGATTTCTTTTGGCACGATTTTACTGTCGATTTACACCATGTTCGGCTTGGGCGAATATGACACCTGGTATTTTCAACCCAGCTGCTTTGTTCTAGGGGCCTTATGGTATGGCCTGACCTCAATTCTCTTTTACCTGATTAAACCTACCCTACCTGTACAGGACAATCTCTCGCGTTGTTTTTTACAAATCGCCGAAGTACTGAATGCAAAAGCACGCTTATTTGACCCAGATAATGTCAACAATGTGGAACACTTACTGTATGAATTATCGCTCAAAAACAGTGATGTCATCCCGAGTTTAAACACGACCAAAGCTTCTTTACTCACCCGTTTAAAAGCCTCAAGAGCCAATAAAAATACCATCTACTGGCTGAATTTATATTTCTTGGCACAAGATATTCACGAACAGGCCAGTGCGAATTATTTACACTACGAACAAATTCATCAGAATTTTAGCCGTACCGATTTAATTTTTCGTTTTCAAAAAAATATTCGATTACAAGCGCAGGCTTGCCAACAGTTGGCCTACTGTATTTTGCATCGGCAGCCCTATCAGCCTGATCCCATTACTGCGCAAGCACTGGCACATTTGCATGCCTCTTTGCAGGAGTGGATGGCGAATAATCCGCAAAATATAGAAGTGAAAAACCTACAGCTGATCTTGAGTAATTTGGACAGTGTGCAAGAACGTTTTTCGCATGTGCAGGATTTAGATCATTCACAGCAACAGGCCTATCAGCAGCATATCGACAACCTCAATTTACTCGATGACGATATTCACGGTTTGCATGATTTATGGCTCAAATTGAAACAGCATTT
Organism: Acinetobacter sp. YH12129; assembly: GCF_013418685.1. NCBI lineage: Bacteria > Pseudomonadati > Pseudomonadota > Gammaproteobacteria > Moraxellales > Moraxellaceae > Acinetobacter > Acinetobacter sp. YH12129. The sequence goes on along the minus strand of NZ_VPBP01000001.1, from coordinate 162,612 downwards.
GAGTCCAGAATCTGCCTTATTTCGCCATGCTGTTCGCATCGCTTTTGTCTTTGCTATGGGTTATGCCATTTCACTACTGCCCTTTGCCAAAAATGGCTACTGGATATTATTGACCAGTTTATTTGTCTGTCAGATGCGCTATTTTGCGACCAAAAGTCGTTTAAAAATGCGGACTTTGGGAACCATATTAGGGGTCTTACTTGGCATTCCTATTTTGTATTTTGTGCCGAGTGTCGAAGGTCAATTACTACTGACGATTATTTTTGGCGTGTGCTTTTTCTATCTGAGTGCCAAAAAATATGCCATGGCGACCCTCATGGCAACCTTAATGGTCTTGCTGATTTTTAATTTAAAAGGCGCTGGTTATGCGGTCATTTTACCGCGTATCGTTGATACCCTACTCGGCTGTTTTATTGCATGGTTCGCAGTGAATGTGATCTGGCCAGATTGGGACTTTCGCAATATTTCCAAGACCATTCAAAAAAGCTCTGCTGCGACCCTGCATTATTTTGATGCCGTGGTTGAGCAATATCTCCATGGGAAAACCAATAGCATTGATTATCGGCGTGCCCGTCGTTCAGCCCATAATGCTCAAACTGAACTGTCGAGCATGATTTCAAGTTTAAGTACCGAGCCTGAACCCGACCAAACTTTGATTCAACATGCTTTTCGCTATTTGGTCTATAGCCATAGTCAGCTCAGTTATATTTCGGCATTGGGGAGCCACCGTGAACAGGTACAAGACCAACAAGTCCTTGAACTGCTGCAATGGTGTCAAAGCACCTTAGACGACGTCTTAATTCAGCAAAAACCGCTTAACCCTGAGAAAATTCAGCAAAAACTTTTCGAAATTCAAACACTCAGCACTGAAGAAATGCGGTCTAATCACCTGCAACTGGTGCTCAAGCAGATCAGTTTATTATTAGAAACATTAGCCGAACTGATTCAGCTTCGAACACAGCTGATTCAGGCAGAAATAAAATAGAATCATTTGAGACTCATAATGAAAATGCTTAGTTTAGGTCTTAAACGCCTCATATTACCCACGATTGTGGCGACCTCATGTTTAGCTGCGTCTTCTGTTTTTGCAGCACCGACAGCACAAGATTTGAAGCGTATTTTGGAATGTCAGGCCGATTACGACACCTACCATGACACTTTACTCGATTATGAAAAGGCTCTGGGGCAATTGGGCTGGAAACGCCATGATGACCCACATCAACCGTTTATTTATATCTATAAAAATACGCAAGCTGTTGAATTTTTTGGCATGCCGACCCAAGAAATTGGCCTGTCTTCAAATGCAGTATTCGCGATCTATCGCCAAGCCGATGTGAAAAAAATTGCCCAAAAATATGGTATTGAACAACATCCGATGTTTGCCAATATGCCATTTTTCCGTGGTGAAAAAATCCTACGTACGGAAGCTGAAACGGATGATCTGCATGCCATCAATCACAAACTAAGCCTGTCTGAAATGACCGGAAAAAGCCCGATGATTTTACTCGGCTGTAACTATGAATTTGATCAGGGTTCGATTGAAGACGCCTTAGCGGATCTTGAGGATTAATCCGAGTAGATAACTCAGAATTAACTTTAAAAACATTTACTTAGATTCAATATGCGAATCAATTATTTCAACATGAACGCTTCGTTCCTGCTGTGCTTTCAGGTACACTCAAGGCTGAAATCACTTTGAATTTAGACTTCGCATGAATATCAAGACCTTACGCTTTGTGGGCCTACTCGAAGGCATCTCCTTTTTATTATTATTGTTCATTGCTATGCCAATGAAGTACCTAATGGATAATCCAATATTGGTCAAATACGTCGGTATGGGACATGGCGTCTTGTTTATTGCCTTCTTGGTGGTGCTATTTGTGGTCTGTGAAAAGCAAAAATGGTCGCTCAGTGTATTTCTAATGGGCCTGATTGCATCGATTTTGCCTTTTGGCCCGTTCATTTTCGATCGCAAATTAAAAAATGCAGAACAACCGGCAACATCAAATTAAGACGGTATACAGCAAATAAAAAAGCCCAATATTGTTCTACACAGCATTGGGCTTTTTCTATGATGGCATGAACTCGAATTTAAAATTCACCCGTCAATTTGCGCTGCCGCATAATATCTCGCACCACCAAGCGTGGTAGGCTGAACCACAAGATAATGAGGGTAAATCCCGCCAAACTATAGGCCCAAAGGCCAAAGTTTTCATACAGCACGCGCACGATTTCGATCACGGCAAAGAACGTCAGCATCATGATTACAGACACTGCCGCAGCCACTGTGCCCTTCGACATTTCAGACGACATTAAGGCAAAACGATAGAGCACAGAAAAGCTAATCCCTTCACCAAAACTGACCAAACTCATGCCGAGAATGAGAAAGGTCAGAAAATAACTTTCAGTCATCGTCCCAATCACCACGAGGCTCGTTCCGAGTAACATCAGCGGTAGCCCGATCATCACAGACTGACCTAGAGGCAATTTGTCGATGATTTTAATCAGGACAATATTACCGATGATCAGCCCGCCCAAAACAGGAAACTGTGCCATGCCGTATTGCATACTACTCAGTCCAAGCTGCTCCACCAATATGACTGGAGATAGCGCAATCCAGAGCATCAGTGGCATTGCCACCATCGGTAGGCCCAGTGTCAGTGCCAAAAAGCGTTTATTTTTTAACACCTGTTTAAAGTCATCAATGATATAGCCCACCGGTTGCTTGGGGATGCTGATGTGTTGAGTCGGCATCTTGGCTTTTAAACCAAACCAACTCAGAAAAGATAAAAATGCGATTCCAATAAAGCCCCAATGCCATGACACATGATCAATCATAAAAGCACCGAGGACAGGGCCGATCAGTGGTGCCAGTAGTGAAATATTGGCCATGATCGCCATGACTTTGATGGCATCACGCTCTTCAAAAGTTTCCTGAACAGCAGCATAGCCCACGGCAGAAATGACCGACAAACCAAAACCTTGTAAAAAACGCAACGTTAAAAAGCTTTCGATATTATGCGTGAGCAATATCGCTAGACAGCATAAGCTAAAGAATGCCACACCACCCAACAGGACTTTTTTACGGCCTAATCGGTCTGACAATGGCCCTAATATCGCAGCAACACACGCACCTCCCAATAAGTAAAATGACATCGACGAGGGTGCCCATGCACTACTCACGCCAAACTCTTGGGTAATCGCAAGCATGGCGGGTTGGACTAAGTCGTTTCCGATATAGACAGAAAATTCAAATAAAACCAGTGCCAAGGGAAACATTAAGGTAGCACGACTTAATTTTGTGGTTTGTACGTTTTGCATTGTTATCTACATATCAAATGTGTGCTGTCGAGCTTGAAATGACAAATAGGGAGAGACACTTCAGCCCAATGACGAGCACTGTAATATTAATTTTAAAAATGAATTTTCGGCGTATCCGCCATATGTGCGTCGTATTCACAAGACGCTAGATAGAGATAAAATGAACTTCAACGAACCGATCTGTCGGTTTGAGTCCGACTATTTTAACAGTGTTTGCTGGCGTTGTATTGGTCTTTTTAAACTACCGTTTTTATGGTTTTTCATTGTCTGCTTTTTGGATAAAGCGACCTTGTTTTAGGTCCTCATAGGCTTGCATGACTTCTGCAAAATGATTCATCACAAAATAACCTCGCCCATAGATGGGCTCATTTAAAGGCTGCGCTGATAAATACAACATGTGACTATCTTCGACTGCCGTCAATTCTACATTTTCACCTCGGCTCGACATGACTGCCATATGCTGTGCATTTAACGGTTCATCTGTTTCAGTAAATTTCAGTTTGCCTGAGCGTAAATATACCAGCGTGGTATCCCCTTCTTGTGCAGGCAGTGTGATGCTTTGATTGGCTCTGACAAAGACATCAAATACTTGCATAGGCGTATGTGTTTCTGCGGGGCCGTGGGCTGTTAAATATTGCCCTGCAATCACCCTTACATAACCAGCATCTTGGGCTAAATTCACAATAGGAATACTGGCTTTGGCTAAGCTCTGATAGCGTGCAGGATTCATTTTATCTTTAGCAGGTAAATTGACCCACAATTGCAATATTTCAAATGCTCCGCCCCGCTGTGCAAAGGCATGGCTAAAGACTTCTTCGTGTTGTATGCCTGAAGCAGCAGTCATCCACTGCACATCGCCCTCACCAATGACACCACCGCCGCCAGTCGTATCATGATGTTCAAGTTCACCTTTAAACACTAAGGTGACGGTTTCAAAGCCTCGATGTGGATGTTCCAATACGCCTTTTTTCAGTTTGGTTGGTTGCAGTACTCCAGGCCCTAAATGGTCGAGCAATAAAAACGGCGAAACGGTATTGCCCAACTCATAATGGGAAAAAACTGAAGTCACAGGTGCAAAGTCACCGACAGGTGAGCCTGATTCATTAACGTGAATAAAAGCGAGGGTTTTCATCATAAATTTGAAATCTGATCATGATTTGAATTCGATTCAATATTATTAAAAACTATACGAACTCACGAGAATATTTTTAGGATTGAATATTCTATGTTTAGGATGAAAATTAAGATACGCGGAAACTCATCCGCAACTGTCCGAGTCAGGACACATTCAATATGTAAAGTTTCTGCGACCTACACAATTGAAGATGGTATTTGACGAGTTTTGCGGATGAAAGATGGTTTTGCTACTTTTGCCGAAACAAAAGTAGATACGAGCTCCAATCATCGAATTTAAAATGAAAGGACCCCGTCATGCTGAATATTTAGTAAGAAATTTAGACCTTAACTTTTTATAATTTAAGGACACTTCGCCGATTGGAAAGTCTTGGTATTTTTACCACGTTGGCACTGATATTCCTTCTGCGTATTTACACGCTGCCAGTCACCATCCACCAATCTAAAACTATAAATGGTACGAACCGATTTCACCGAATCATCCATTAAACCCGTTTCCGTCACTTTCACCTGCCCCGCATTTGGCGACTCAACACGGTTAAAGTACTGACGAATTTCCACAGTCGACAGCTCTTTACGCAAATCAGGACGTTCTTTTAATACCTGATCGAGTGGCGTAGCAGAAGAACCGACTTTAGACACAATTTTCTGCGTTGTCGCACAACCCGCCAACATCCCCACACACAATGCAGACACAGCAATTAAACGATACATAGAAGCAACTCAAATTTATTATTCAGACCTATCATGCCGAACATTTGTCCAAAACACTATTTAAGCAATGTAAAAGAAGTACCTCACTCCACAAATCAACGTGCGGTCTCTCATCCATGTGCGGCTAAAAAGGCCTGCTATAACCATAAAAAAACGCATCCGAAGATGCGTTCTATTAGGTCTTTAAAAATTAAAGATCGAACAATTTACCTGGGTTCATAATTGCATTTGGATCGAATACTTTTTTCAATGCTTTCATATATTCGATTTCTTCTGCTGAACGTGTGTAATCGAGGTAAGGCTTTTTAGTCATACCCACGCCATGTTCTGCAGAAATTGAACCGTCATATTTTTTCACGGTTTCAAATACGTATTTGTTTACCACTTGGCATTTTGCAAAGAATTCATCTTTACTTAAATCCGCAGGTTTCAAAATATTTAAGTGCAAGTTACCGTCACCAATATGACCGAACCAGCAAATTTCAAAGTCTGGGTAGTTCGCTTCCACAATTGCATCAATTTCTTTAATAAATGCAGGAACATGTGTAATCAGAACTGAGATGTCATTTTTGTATGGTGTAAACGGTGCGATTGACTCTGAAATGTCTTCACGTAAACGCCATAAGCTGTGTACTTGGTCTAAGCTTTGGCTCATCACGCCATCCAGTACCCAACCTTGTTCCATGCAATGTTCAAAGATTTCCATTGCCGCATCCATGATCGGTTCAAATGGTGCTTCAAACTCAAGTAATACATAGAACGGACATGGTGTTTCAAACGGACGTTGTACATGACCATTGTCTAATACTTTTTGCATCGCAAGTTCACCAAAGAACTCAAATGCAGTCAGGTCGATTTTCTTTTGGAAGGCATGTAGAACAGGCATAATCGCATCAAAATCAGGCACACCGAGAACCAATACTTGTAAGTCATGGGGTTGGCGTTCAAGTTTGATTTCAGCTTCAGTCACGAGGCCCAAAGTCCCTTCACCACCAATAAATAAGTGTTGAAGCGCATAACCAGTCGCGTTTTTGATCATGCCTTTGTTCAAGCGCAGGACGTCACCTTTACCTGTAACAACCGTCATGCCCAACACCCAGTTACGAGTCATGCCGTATTTGATGACTTTAATACCACCGGCGTTGGTACCAATGTTGCCGCCAATTTGTGAAGAACCTGAAGATGCAAAATCAACTGGGTAGTACATGCCTTGTTCTTCAGCATAGTTCTGAAGTTGTTCGGTCACCACACCTGCTTGTACGCGAACCATCCGGTCAGCTGGGAAGAATTCCAAGATTTGGTTCATCTTGTCCATGCTCACCACGATTTCACCGTTAGCAGCCACAGCACCCGCAGACAAACCTGTACGACCGCCACTTGGTGTGATCGCTACATTAAATTGGTTGGCAAGTTTTACAATCTGTTGAACTTGTTCTGTGCTTGAAGGGAAAACGACGACCGACGGGTTTGGATCGAAGTGCTTAGTATGGTCACGACCCCAATTTTGGAGACTATCCGCATCGGTTTTAATTCGGCTTTCGCCAACAATAGCGGTCAATTGGGTCAATAACTCTGGGGTTAAAGCGACTGGAGCATTCATCGTTTTCAGACCTTGCAAGAAGTAAACAAGTTTTTTAAAGGTCCAGACTTCATTCAGTCAAAACTGCGGTAACGCATATTTCAAGGGAAAAAGCCTGAAACAGAGCGCATCAAAATGTCAGGGAATTGGTCATGATGATTTTGAGCGGCACCATTATAAGCTATAACTGGGCTTTTTTTGACAAAACCCAAAGAAAAACGTGATTTCAAAATGTCACGAGGAATATGACCAAGTTAATTAGACCAAATCTAAAAAGTATTGACTCATCATTCGCCAAAATAGCCATGACGTCGGTCATAAAGGAAATGTATATCAGGCGACTTCCTATGCTATTATATGCGCACTAAATTTGGCCTTTGTAGCGGAGCCGTAATGAGCCAACATCTTTCTTTACCTAAAGATAAAATTCGTTTCTTGTTGTTAGAAGGCGTTCACCAAAACGCAATCGACACTCTAAATGCTGCTGGATACACCAACATTGACTACCGTAAAACTGCGCTTGAGGGTGAAGCGTTGAAAGAAGCGGTTAAAGATGCTCACTTCATTGGTATTCGTTCACGTACTCAATTAACTGAAGAAGTTTTTGAAGCGGCGAACAAACTGATTGCTGTGGGTTGTTTCTGTATCGGTACAAACCAAGTGAACTTAAATGCTGCAATGATTCGCGGTATTCCAGTATTTAACGCACCATACTCAAATACTCGTTCAGTTGCTGAACTAGTACTTGCAGAAGCGATTTTATTGCTTCGTGGTGTTCCTGCAAAATCTGCTTCAACTCACCGTGGTGGTTGGAACAAGTCTGCAGTTGGTTCATTTGAAACCCGTGGTAAAACTTTAGGTATTGTTGGTTACGGTTCGATTGGCTCGCAACTTTCTGTACTTGCTGAAGGTTTAGGTATGCACGTAATTTATTACGATGCTGTAACTAAACTTCCAATGGGTAATGCACGTCAAGTCGGTTCTATGGGTGAACTTCTTGCCAATGCAGACGTCGTATCTCTACACGTTCCAGACGTTCCATCAACTCGCAACTTCTTCGGCAAAGACCAATTTGCTCAAATGAAAGAAGGTGCAATCTTCCTCAATGCTGCACGTGGTACATGTGTCATCATTGAAGATCTTGCTGATGCAATCAAATCTGGTCATATTGCTGGTGCAGCTGTAGACGTATTCCCGAAAGAACCTAAAGCAAACGGTGAAGAATTCGTTTCTCCACTTCGTGGCTTAGACAACGTGATTTTGACTCCTCACGTGGGTGGTTCAACAATGGAAGCGCAAGCGAACATCGGTCTAGAAGTAGCTGAAAAATTCGTTGCTTACTCTGATAAAGGTATGACTTTATCTGCAGTGAACTTCCCAGAAATCGCGTTACCGTTGACTGAAGGTAAACACCGTTTACTTCACATTCACAAAAATGTGCCGGGCGTTCTTTCAAAAATCAACAACTTGTTTGCTGAACACGGTATCAACATCTCTGGTCAGTCTTTAATGACCAAAGGTGATGTGGGTTACTTAGTGATGGACGTTGACGCAACTGCCTCTAAAGAAGCATTGGATACACTTCACGAAGTTGAAGGTACGATCCGAGTTCGCGTATTGTTCTAATCGTATTAGACACTGAAGCCACAGCCTTCGGGCTGTGGTTTTTTTATTGTTATAAACTTTTAAAATCTGGCTAGTGCCACTCTCCCGCTCTTCGAGTCATCGAAACAAATTTAGTTTATGCCAAATTTTAAAGTTGCACCGGCTGTCCAAGCACCGCTGATCTTGCTTATTGCCATGATCAGCATGCAAAGCAGCGGTTCATTTGCCAAATATCTTTTCGGTCAATTTCCCATACTGACCGTTTCGGCCATGCGTTTAATGCTAGGCGCTTTGATTTTGGCGATTATTTTTAAAGTTTGGCAGATCAATTTTAAACAAGTGAAATGGTCGTCGATCCTCAGCTATGGCTGTGCCTTAGCAGGGATGAATGTATTATTTTACTTGTCGATTGATCGTCTCCCGCTCGGCATTGCCGTCTCTTTTGAATTTATTGGCCCGCTCAGTGTCGCACTATTTGCTGCACGCCGAAAATTTGACTTTATTTGGGTCGGACTGGCTATTTTAGGCCTTATCCTACTTTTTCCTTTTGACCAAGCTGCACAAAGACTTGATCCCGTTGGCATTGCCCTCGCCCTTGGTGCAGGTGCCTGCTGGGCACTCTATATCGTGGCAGGTCAGAAACCTTCTGGCGTTTCAGGCAACCATACAGTTTGTTTAGGTATGTTTGTCGGCATGTGTATGCTTATGCCGATTGCATTATTTGTAGGGATTCCTGCGCATGCCTTTGAACCGATGAGTCTCCTCTATTTTCTTGCTTTAGCCACCTTGGCCAGTGCAATCCCCTTTAGCTTAGAAATGATTGCACTCCGCAATTTAACGGCGCTCAGTTTCGGAACGCTTATGAGCCTAGAACCTGCAATTGCAGCACTCTCTGGTTTTGTCTTTTTAAATGAACAATTACTTTGGACCCAGTGGTTAGCCCTTGCTGTCATTATCTGTGCCTCGATTGGGTGTACCTATACCACGCAAAAAGCCAAAGCCATTTAAATTCAAAATATGTTCCCATGACAATGGATGAACTACATGAATCTCAGACTCAATTTTTTGAATTCAAATTGAATCATGACGTGCTCAGTCCTGCTCTTACATCAGCCGAGCCATAGAATTTTAAATTCAAAATCCATCATGATTTGATCAAATGTTAAAATTCACTCAATTGTCAGCATTACCCGCTATACTGTACTGATTCAAAAATAGGGCTTAACACCGCCCAACAACTGTGTGCCACATGCCAAATTCACAACTTCTTGCTGTTGTTTTCATGGTGCTCTCCATGATCTCCTATCAGATCAGTGCTTCCTTTGCCAAACAACTGTTTTTGGTACTAGACCCACTGAGCGTGACCATTTTAAGGCTGTGTTTTGCCTCGATTATTATTTGTTTGATGTTTCGCTCTTGGCACATTTTAAAACGACTTTCATTTTTAAAATGGCGTGATTTACTCTGCTATAGCGCAGCCCTGTGCCTCATGAATGTCTTATTCTATATGTCACTGGGCAAACTCCCTCAAGGCATTGCCGTTGGACTGGAGTTTATTGGGCCGCTAGGTTTGGCGCTGCTGTCGATAAAAAATCGTAGCGACTATATTTGGGTGTTTTTGGCGATCTTAGGGATTGCGTTGATGGTGCCTTGGGGACAGGCTCAAAGCGGCAATTTCTCACTGATTGGTGCAGCTTGTGCATTGGCTGCCGGACTCTGTTGGGCCTTTTATATTTATTTCGGGCAAAAAGTGGTACACCAAAATATTGGCATGCATGCACTGACCATTGCCATTAGTTTATCGGCATTGACCTTATTACCTATCGGCCTCTATAACAACGCAGCAGCTTTAATGGACACACAATATTGGCCTAAAGCACTGTTGATTGCCATTTTAGCCACAGCGATTCCCTATGCCCTAGACCTCAAAGCCTTAAAGATTCTAAGCAAGCTAAGCTATGGCACATTGTCGAGTATCTCACCTGCTTTGGCAGCTATTACGGGTATGGTTTTATTGGGAGAACGTATCGGCATGTGGCAATGGATCGCACTGCTGTGTATTATGCTCGCCTCAGTCGGGGTGACGATGCGTTCCTCTAAATCGGAAACAGCCAACTAAATTTTTAAAGGCAAAATAGTTAAATAAAAATGGCGGGATTGCCGCCATTTTTCAACACCTTGTCTAAGAACTCCTACATCTAAGCTTTTAAATACAAGGCTTTTAAATACAAGGTTCGAAAAAGTCTAGCTTCTATAAAGGACTTAACCAGTCAGGCTGTCTTTATCTGCTTTTTTATATTTTTTATACTCGGCTAAGTATTGTTTAGCCAAAGCTTCTTTTTGCTTATCATCCAATATTTTACCGGCTTGTTGAAAGAAACCGTGTTCCTCTTCCTGTAAATGATGATGCACAGTTTCTGAAAGTTTTTTGGCAATGGCCAGCCAGCCCGGATTGCTAAATTCAGTCTCAGTCAACTGCTCTAAAAGTTCGTCCATTTCATGATGTTCAGCCAAGGCATGACGGGTAATATTCAGCCCCGAATCGGTCATCATTAAAGGAATATAAAAATATCGGTCTTCCCCGACAGCATGCGCGAATAATTCATTTTTAAGTCGGTCAAACAAATCCCGACGTTCTGGACTATCACCAGAAGTTTGTACTAATTGTTCTGCAAGCGCTCTTTGTTGTTCATGACTTTGACGTAAAGCTTCAAAAATATTCATTCTGATGATGCCCTCTGATGCTTAGCGATAGCTGAGTATTTTTTTAATTCAGCAAAATAAAGTGCTTCATTTTTATACTAAACATATCCGCATCAGAATACAGCGCAGCTCTGTTAAGTTTTGTTTTAAGCTTGTCCTGTAAAGGTTTGATAACCCAACCGTACAATCAAAATACTCACCAAAATCAAAAATAGAATTCGAATAAAGCCACTGCCGTATTTAATCGCTGCACGTACACCAACGATCGAGCCTAATATATTCGCCACAGCCATCATTAAGCCTATAGCAAATAACACATGGCCTGTGGGCGCAAAAAAACTCAGTGCAGCCAAATTGGTGGTTAAGTTGGCCACTTTAGACAAAGCAGAGGCATGCAAAAAGTCGGCTTGTAGATAACGAATAAAAAAGAAGATAAAAAAACTGCCCGTCCCAGGCCCAAAGATGCCGTCATAAAAGCCAATCACCAGACTACCCAGAGCGGCAAGACCGAGGATTTTAGGGGTCAGTTCTTGGCGTACATGCACCTGACCAAATTGTTTTTTGGCAAAGGTATAGATCGCAATCACGATCAACATGACCAAAACAAAAGGACGTAAGACTTCTTTAGGAATCATTGATACACAGGCTGCGCCCACAAAAGAAGCAACAAATGCACAGCTCGCAATGACCGCAAGTAATTTCCAACGGAGTTTGACTTGGCGTAAAAAGGAATAGGACGCTGAAGCCGTACCAAAGATCGAAGACAACTTATTGGTGCCAAACACCGTCGCCGGAGATAAGTGCGGCATGGCATTCATAATGGCTGGAATTTGAATTAATCCTCCGCCCCCCACTGCTGCATCAATTGCACCGGCAAAAAATGCAAAAAATAAGAGGCTTAAAATAATTTCAATTTCCATAATTTGGCTTCAGTGGCTGTTGATGACTATTCAAGATTTAATACACGTTTTGGTACTAAGCGCTTACGATCGGTAATTTCCGCTAGACCTAAGCAACGTTCCCCATCAAATACCAAAACCTGCGCTTCCGCAGCATGCTCAATATTACTTTCCATTCCACGACTAAAATATTCAGCTCGACCTTCCGGCGCTTGCACTTTGCAGAAATGATCGACAGGTGAATACACCGGCAGCAATAATGCTTCACGCTCAGCTTCGGTCAGACTCTCTAAATATTCAATAGTGTAAGTTGGATTGAGATCAAAATGCCCAGTTTGCGTACGGTGTAGATAGGTCAAATGTCCAAAAGTACCCAATGCTTTGGCAATATCTTCGCCTAAAACACGAATATACGTGCCTTTGGAACAGGTGATGTCGAGTGTAATACTATTCTCATTAAATGATAATAACTCGATGGCATAAATCGAAATTGGACGTGCTTCACGCTCTATTTCTATGCCTTTACGCGCCAACTCGTACAGCGGGCGACCTTCTTTTTTCAGCGCAGAATACATCGGTGGAATTTGTTGAATATCCCCTACAAATTGCGCCAAGACATTTTGAATATTTTCTTCAGTCAATGTTGGAACAGCTTGCTCTAATAGTATTTCACCTTCCACATCACCCGTCGTGGTACTGTGTCCTAAAAAGACGGTGGTTTTATAACGTTTAGTCGAATCCAATAAAAAATGCGAAAACTTTGTTGCTTCACCCAAACAAATCGGCAATAAACCTGAAGCCAGCGGATCAAGCGCACCAGTATGTCCTGCTTTTTGTGCACGAAACAACCAACGCACCTTCTGTAAGGCTGCATTCGAGCTAATACCTAATGGCTTATTCAAAAGAAATACACCATGTACAGGACGACGTTGGATCTTAGGAGAGGCTTTTTTCATGTCAAAATTTGGCTAATACAGGAACAGCGCAATGGTAACAACCCACATCTAACGTTTACAACTCTTCTATGTTTTTATCTGCATTTTATGTCATATTGAGTTCGCATTTAGAACTCTAAAACAATTAAAAACGGAATAAAGGTGCATTGGGATATGCAAAAAAATAAACTTTGGCTCATCATTGCCTTGGTCGTTATCGCAGTTGCTGCATTCATATATTGGCTTGCGCCAAAAGCATCACAAAATGATCCTTCAGATCAATCGATTCAACAACAAAATACGCCTTTAGCTCAGGGCGAAACCGCTACGGCTCAAGCAACAAGCGGTTCTTCGCTGCTCAGTCCAAGTCAACAAGACACGGAAGTTAACTGTCAAATCAGTATGGATGGTTCAAACCGTTTGATCGTGAATGAACAAACACGGAATTGCTTTGAATATTTCATTACTCAGTATGGTGAAAAGTCGATAGATCAAATTAAAAAGGATTTTAAAGCCTACATTGCACAAGGTCATAAAGAACCTGCGCTGTCCCAAATTTATGATTTGTGGGATCGTTATATGAAATATCGTGAACAGTTAGGTCATTTACAGCCACCAAGCGACGACAAAGAATCACCACAATATTATCGCTCGATCTACAGCAGCACACAAAATTTAAGAAAACAGTTCTTTTCTGATTATGAAATTGAAGGTTTATTTGGCAAGGAAAATACTTATCACGAATACACGCTGAAACGGATGGAAGTAGTAAATGACAAAAAACTGTCTGAATCAGAAAAAGCCAAAAAACTAAAAGCCCTGTTTGATGAACTCCCAGAAGATTGGAAAGAAAATCTGGAACAAATCAATAAACTTGAAGATTTACGCAAGCTCACAGCAGACATTAAAGCCCGTGGTGGTTCAAGCGAAGAAATCCATCAAATGCGGTTAAATTTAGTGGGTCCAGAAGCTACTCAGCGCCTTGAAAATCTAGACAGCCAGCGCAGCTCTTGGAAATCTAGCGTAAATCAATACCTCACAGAGCGTGACAGCATTGTGAAAAGCAATATGAGTGACAGTGCGAAACAACAAGCGGTGCAGCAACTCCGTAATCAACATTTTAAATCGAAGGAAGATCAGCTCCGCGTCAGTACCTTTGAATCTGTGCATGATCAAGGTGGAAAATTACCTTTCGCAGAATAACTGCAAACAACAATTTAAAAACAACTTCAATTTCAGGATGAAATGATGAAAAAACCACAAGCTCTTTTATGCGCAATCATCGCTGCATCAGCAGTGATCTCCAGCACACAATCCCAAGCGGCGCCAGGACTCCAACATGTCACCGCCAACAGCTCGGCAAACTATGCCAAGACCAAATATCCGATTGTGTTTACCCATGGTATGTTCGGGTTTACTCGCATTGGTTTTGACAGCTTTGGCATGGATTATTTTTATCAAATTTTGCCAGATTTAGCTCGTAATGGGGCCAATACCTTTGCTGCCCAAGTTTCTCCGCTAGAGTCGACAGAAGTCCGTGGTGAGCAATTGCTCTCTCAAGTCGAAGAAGTTCTTGCTCTGACCGGCCAACCCAAAGTGAACCTCATTGGTCATTCACATGGTGGACCGACAACTCGCTACATTGCAGCGATCAAACCTGAATATGTGGCTTCGGTGACTGGGGTTGCAGGCACTTATCGTGGCTCTCTAGTCGCAGATAAAATCCAAGCGAATAAAACTATTAACTCAGTCTTTGGGGTCCTTGGCGATCAACTCTTAGCACCGATTATTACTTGGGCTGAAGGCAACTCGAGTCTACCCAACAGTGTTGATGCATCACTTACCGCGATCAGTGAAAAAGGTTCTGCTGAATTTAATGCAAAATTTCCAACCGCAGCACTGGCTGCGAACTGTAATCAGTCGGGTGCCAAAGTCGACAATGGCGTGTATTACTACTCATGGACAGGTACAGCACAAACCACGAATGTATTAGATGTACTAGATACAGTGATTAGTCAGCTTGCCCCTTTGGCCTATGGAAATCGTGACAATGACGGTTTGGTTGGACGCTGTAGCACCCACATCGGACAAGTAATCCGTGATGACTACAATCACAACCACTTAGATGAAGTGAATATGGTCTTTGGTCTACGCAGCCTATTTTCACCTGACCCAGTTGCGCTCTACCGCCAACATGCCAATCGTTTAAAATTACAGGGACTGTAACTTCAAAAGTTGGCTCCCTTTCAGCACTGAACAGGACGTCTTTGGACGTCCTTTTTTGTTTACAATTTTTTTATTTGTACGCATTAAACAATTTAATTCAATAAGTTATTAAATGATAACAACTAAAATAAATAGCAAAAATAAAAGACGAATGTATATAAATATACTTGTCACCTCAATGCCGTCCATGTCCTAAAATGACATGGAATTTCAAACCGAGCATGAAAAAATGACAAGGCATCTTTGTCTATTCAAACTCTCTAAAATCAAAGATATGGCTTGGCCAATCACAAAGATGTTGCTTAAAAACAGAGAGTATTTTCATTATTAAAAAGTAATAAAAACAACATCAGATCAAGGAACATTTATGCGATCTTTAGTAAACACGGCCAAGATGGCCTCTGTAGCTGCAGTTGCAGGCTTAGCGATGAGTATATCGGCAAGCACTCAAGCTGCGCCTAGCGTCCTTCAGGTGAAGGAAACGGCAAAATCTGACTACGCAAAAACCAAATATCCAATTTTAATGGTGCATGGTTGGCTCGGTTGGTCACGTATCGGCACCGACACCATCGGACTAGATTATTGGTACCAAATCTTGCCAGATATGGCACGAAATGGCTCAACCGTATTCGCAGCGCAATTATCTCCTGCAAATACCACAGCACATCGTGGCGAGCAGTTAATTGCACAAGTTGAAGATGTTTTGGCTATTACAGGGAAGCCAAAACTTAACTTAATCGGTCACTCTCATGGCGGCCCAACTGTATTGTATGTTGCTCAAACAAAACCACAGTACATTGCGTCTATTACAGGTGTTGCAGGAACCTATCACGGCTCTAAAGTAGCGGATGATATTCAAGGCAACTCACTTTCTCGCACTGCCTTTAATATTTTAGGTGACTATATTGTCGGCCCACTGATTGCTTTAGGTCAGGCAAAACCTGAGCTTGAAATTGATTTCGATGCTTCTATGAAATCATTATCACAAACAGGTTCTGCTGCATTTAACAGTACGGTTGCAAAATCTGCTGTAGCTGACGGTGTTTTGGCATCTTCAGAAAATTGCAGCAAAAACTTAAAGCAAGTCGACAGCAAAGGCATTCAGTACTATTCATGGACCGGTGTTGCACAAACCACGAATCTACTTGATATCGATACGATCCTGATGCAACTCGGACCATTGTCTTACGGCAATAAAGACAATGACGGTATGGTTGCACGTTGTAGTGCTTATATCGGTAAAGTCATTAATGACAGTTACAAACTTAACCATACCGATTTAGCCAATATGATGTTCGGCTTAACAGGTCTATTTGCACAAGATCCTGTGGCGCTGTACCGTCAACATGCAAACCGTTTAAAACTGCAAGGACTTTAATTCTTATCATTGAAATTTAAATGCAATAAGGGGGCTTCGGCCCTCTTATTTGCTTTTATCAATCTGAAAATTCATGATCTTTTATTTTGTTACATTTAGCGTCACAGTTAATCTCTTTCAATTTGCAACAGGTGGTCTTTATTGCTTTATTAGAAATGACAATAAATATTGTCATAAAACAATAATACATTGAGGATCGCTCATGAAATACGGATCATTTTTAGCAGGTTTAATTGCAGCTACATTCATCGGTAATGTATCTGCATCGCAAGCAACCCAAGTCACTGCCAAAGCTAGTTCCAGCTATGCAAAGACCAAATATCCAATCGTATTCAACCATGGTATGGGTGGTTTCATTACCGTTGGTACGGACTCATTTGGACTCGACTATTGGTATCAAATCCTTCCTGATCTTGCCCGAAATGGTGCAAATGTTTGGGCAACTCGCGTATCGCCTTTTAACTCTACCGAAGTGCGTGGCGAACAGCTTCTACAACAAGTTCTTGAAATCCAAGCACTCACAGGTGCGGATAAGGTGAATTTGATTGGACACAGCCATGGTGGGCCAACAATTCGTTATGTTGCCGGTGTGCGCCCAGATGTGGTGGCTTCATTAACCAGTGTTGCAGGACCTCATCAAGGCTCCCCTGTAGCAGACTTAATTTTAAAAGCTGAAGGCACCGCTGTCGAAGCACCCTTAGTCGGAGCTGTGAATTTTGTCTCTAAAGCCATTGTTTGGGCGCAAGGTCTAGATCCAACGACTTATCCTCATGACGCATTGGCAGGTGGTTCAAGTTTAACGCTAGCGGGTTCTGCAAAGTATAACGCCGCATTCCCTCTGGGCTTGCCTAAATCCAATTGTGCTGATGGCAATAGCGTGGAAAAAGGCATTTACAACTATTCATTTACAGGCGTTGGCCAAATCACCAATATTTTAGATTTAGACTCAGCCCTAAAAGTGACCGCATTACTGATCGATGGCGGAAAAGACAATGATGGCCTCGTATCACGCTGTAGTGCCAAATTTGGTAAAACCATTCGTGATAACTACAACTGGAACCATTTAGATGAAGTCAACCAAGTGCTTGGTCTCAAAGCGTTGTTCGCACCAGATCCTGTCGATGTTTATCGTCAACATGCCAATCGTTTAAAACTTCAAGGTTTATAATTTAGTAAAGCTATACATTAAACCCTGTAAATTCAGGGTTTAATGATATTTTCATTAATCAATATACAAAATATCTTTCATTCTATCGATTAGTTCTCACATTTTTCTTTCCTTTTTTATAATCCTTAATGACAATAAAAATTGTCAGATAGGCAATTTTGTCTATTTCCAAACTAAACTGAATCAAAGTTTGAAAACCAAAACAAAAAGAAAGGAATGAAAAATTGCTCTGTGCCACGCTCCTTGTAAGTATGGCAGTGACCCAAACGCATGCTGCATTGGGTATACAGCAAGCGACCACTAAAAAAGTCATCGACAATTATGCTGAAACCAAATACCCCCCTAGTGTTTGTACACGGGATGTTTGGTTTTAATCGCTTAGGCGGTGCCGTTTTTGGTCTAGATTATTGGTATCAAGTTCTCCCTGATTTAGCAAGCCATAAGGCTACGGCCTTTGCTACACAAATCTCCCCGTTGGAGTCCATTGAAGTTCGCGGTGAACAACTGTTAGACCAAGTTGAACAAGTGGTTGCGATTACTGGCAAACCTAAAGTGAATTTAATTGGTCACTCACATGGTGGCCCTACGGCTCGATATATTGCGGGTGTACGACCTGATTTGGTTGCCTCTGTCAGTACGGTCGCAGGAACCAATGACGGTTCACCTGTGGCAGATTTAGTACAGAGTGTCCCGATTTTAAATGGCGTATTAGCGACTGTTATGGATGCCTTAATGACCCCAGTGATTAACTTCGCCCAGCAGTCTAACCTCCCTTCAAATTTTAAAGCTTCGATCTACAGTATGTCTCAACCGGGTGTGAAAGCCTTTAACGCAAAATTTCCACTCGGTATGCCTGCAACCAAATGTGCTGATGGCTCAAGTGTTGCCAATGGCATTAGCTTCTATTCATGGACAGGTATATCTAACACCACCAACTTACTTGATCCAGATACGATCTTTACTGCAATGGAGCCAATTGCATTTAGCGGACAACCGAACGACGGCTTAGTGAGCCAATGTAGCAGTAAATTGGGTAAAACCGTCCGTGATAATTATAAGTGGAACCATTTCGATGAAGTCAATCAAGTATTGGGCTTGAAAGGACTATTTGCACCAGACCCTGTTTCAGTCCACCGTCAACATGCCAACCGTTTGAAACTTGAAGTTTTATAACTTTCTTTCATGCATAAAAAAATGCGCCTAAAGGCGCATTTTTTTACAGCGTTGTAAAACAAATTATTTTGCTTTACGAGCTGGTAATTTTTCACGAATACGTGCAGCTTTACCAGACAATTCACGTAGGTAGTAAAGTTTAGCACGACGAACGTCACCTCGACGTTTCACTTCGATACCAGCAACGATTGGTGAGTGAGTTTGGAATACACGCTCAACACCGAAACCGCTAGAAATTTTACGTACTGTGAACGCAGAGTTCAAACCACGATTTTTCTTAGCAATTACAACACCTTCAAATGCCTGAAGACGTTCACGCTCACCTTCTTTTACTTTAACTTGAACAACTACTGTGTCACCAGGAGCAAAAGCAGGGATGTCTTGTTTCAACTGTGCATTTTCAACAGCTTGTACTAAAGGATGTTTACCGCTCATGGGGTATCTCCGATTATGCGAGTTAGAAGAGGTCTAATCATCGCTGGGGCTAGAGGCTAAAGCGCATAGACCCGATTGACTTTCCCTTTATGCTTGACCGCTTCAATGCATAAAGAGCCTAATATAAGATTTAAAAAATTAAACCTTGGAATCTTTTAGCCATTTCTTTTGCTGCTTGGTCAATTCAACTTTTTCAACCAACTCAGGTCGGCGTTCTAAAGTGCGTTGATATCGCTGCAAAAACCGCCACTTCTCAATATTGGCATGATGTCCCGATTTTAATACTTCAGGAACATCTAAACCTTCAAAATGGTCTGGCTTGGTATATTGTGGGCAATCTAAAAGACCATCCACAAATGAGTCTTGCACATGTGATTGCTCATCAGACATTGCACCCGGAAGTCTCCGAATCACACTATCCAATAAAACCATCGCAGGGAGTTCACCACCAGATAAAACGTAATCGCCTATTGACCATTCCTGATCAACATATTGTTGGATCAAACGCTCATCTACACCTTCATAACGACCACACAATACAATCAATCCATCATATTTGACGAAATCTTGTACCGAAGGTTCATTTAAGGTTTTTCCTTGCGGCGACATATACACCACAGGGACATGAACAGCACCCGCTTGCTTGGCAAGCTGTTTGGCACGATGAATTGCTTTCGCTAATGGCTCAGCCATCATCACCATACCTGGACCACCACCAAATGGACGTTCATCCACTCTTTTGTAGTTGCCCTCAGCAAATTCGCGTGGATTGATACAATGAACTTGCACAATGTCACGTTTTGCTGCGCGCCCGCTAATACCGTAGGCTGTAATCGCTTCAAACATTTCAGGAAAAAGCGTAATGACTGCAAAAAACATCGCAGACTCCTCTATTTTCCTGCTGCGTCAATCCTTAAAGGATTAATAATCTACGCCCCAATTTACGTAGATACGACCAGCTTCGAGATCAACACGCTGTACTACATCTTTATGCCATGGAATCATTCGCTCTTCGCTATCGACACTGTCAGCAGTAGCGCGAACTACCATCACGTCGTTAGCACCTGTTTCAAACAATTCGTGGATTTGACCGAGGTTGACTTCTTGTTCATCTTCTCCAAGACCTAACACTGTTAAGCCCTTCAAATCTGACCAGTAGAACTCATCCACGCCTGCTTGAGGCAGTTGCGATTTAGAAATCCAGATATTTGCGCCAACCAAGTTATCTGCCGCGGTACGATCACTCACACCTTTTAGCGAAACAACCAAGCCTTTGCCATGTGGTTTCCAACGTTTTACATCTACTGTTTGCCAACCTGCTTTGGTCTCAATGTACCAAGGGAGGTAGTCAAAAATATTGCTCATAGGTTCTGTATTGGAATAGACCCAGAGCCACCCATTTAATCCATATGCTGAACGTAGCTGTCCAATCTGAATACGATCTTCGGGAACATTCTGTGTTGGTGTCATGGGTAACCTACTACTAATTAAGCAGTAGCTGCAGCTTTCTTAGCTTCAGCAGCTAAAGAAGCAACACGTTCTGAAGGTTGAGCACCTTGTGAAACCCAGTGAGCAAAACGGTCAGCATCTAAACGAAGTTTTTCTGCTTTACCTTGAGCTGTAGGGTTGAAGAAACCGATACGTTCGATGAAACGACCGTCACGTGCATTACGGCTATCAGTCACAATGATTTGATAGAACGGACGTTTTTTAGCACCACCGCGTGCAAGACGAATAACAACCATGATAGAACCTTATAGTTTTTACGGATTATCCTTGTACCGACCATCGATACAACTCAAACCCCTTTCATAGAGGGCAATATTTTACGTGATATTTGCCCTGAATGAAAGATCATTTTTTGTTTATCCACAGTTTTGAATTTGGATTATTTGCCGTCCCAGTTAGAGGTGGCTGATGGGATACATGGTGTGCCAGAATTTTTGTCAGAGCCTTTAGTCCAACAACGCTCCCCTCGGGAGTTTAAAACCAGATGTCCATTACCCGATTGTTGCTGCCCATCTACTGGTGTCGCAGTTAAAACCCATGCATCGCCCGTCATTACTCCATTTTCAGAGGGAGTAATGACTAAATTATAAAGTGTCTGACCATTACGGGGTAAGATACTTGGAACGTTTAAATTAGCAATACTCACACCATTAAGACTGTAATTATTAACTTTAAAGTTAATTAAGTTTCTTGATACTTCCAATATTTCTGCTTGAGCTGCAACCCTTTTTGTCTTTTGTGTATATTCTTGGTAGCTAGGATATGCAAAAGCAGCTAAGACGCCAACAATAGCAACAGCTATCATTAATTCGACCAACGTAAAACCACGATTTACCATTGCTCAGCTCCATCACCACAACCCGTACGACTAACTAAATTTGCTTTATTTTTACACTTATTACCTTCGCTCGTAAGCAAAAAGTTAAAACTCTTATCTTTTACAAGTGAGTTAGACGAATTTTTCGTTACAACAATCGCCCAGTGTTGAGCTAAACCCAGCGTATCAGTATCAGGATCATTACAGGAAGCATCAACTAAAACTTGATTATTTGCACCATTATCAACCAAGTTTAATGTGAACTGCACATCTGCACCCACAGTATTAATTGGATAGTTAATAGCCGTTAAATTATCTACTGTACCACCATAGTAATCCTGTAAATCAAAGCATTTATAAGTAAAATTTTTTGCCTTATGCTTTTCCAGAAGAGTGGAAATTTTAAGCATCTCTTGTGTTACACCAGCCTCTGCTGCTCTACGAACGTAGGCTTGATAACTTGGAAAAGCTATAGCTGCAATAATAGAAATAATTATAATAACAACCATTAATTCTATTAATGTAAAACCACGATTAAAAATTATCTTCACGTGTTCCTACCTTTTCTCAAACCAACGTGTTGGATTTAGCACACGATTACATTGCCAAGTACCTATACCAGCAGTATTTGTAGATAAAGTAAAATTACCGCAACTGTTTCCAGAGCCGCTAGAATCTCCTTTGTTAGCCAATGCTAACCCCTGAATCCCTTTGCCAACAACATTTGAATTTTTGTATTCACCACCTACCAATTGAACTCTGAACCCAGATTTTTTTTCTTGAGCAGAGTCAATAGCTCCTGCTGTCGTTATGCAAACACCAAAAGGCAAACAGTACTGCTGGCGATCTGTTTCACCAATGACACGTGGTAAGCATGGATCTTGAGGACTAATACCAGTACCTTCTGGATCATACACAGGTATAAACAAATTATTTCCAATTGCAATCGGTTCCTCAAATGCTTTTAAACCACCAGATTGTCTAAATGTATTATTCGCCAATTCGCCTGCTTCTGTAGTATCCCAACTCCAAGACAGTGAGCGATACCATCCCTGCTTATGCGTTGTTGCATTAAAAAACTTGCTATAGATTGTTTCGTTACCAGAAATACTATTTTGTGGATTCTGAAGTAAATCAGCCAGTGTCAAGTCACGCGTCTTTAAGCGGTTCTTACTTGGTAAAGCTTCCTCTGTAGTAGCAGATGTATAATCGCCAGTAAGTGCTCTATTCGTGATCAAATCTTTATTAATAAAGTCCAAATCAAACAAACCATAAACTTTATTGGTCGGACGGTTTGCTAAAGCTACTAGTGGACTTAAACCATCTCGCCCTTTAACAGGAGCAACATCTAATGGCGTACTGCGATCTCCAGAAGCAGCACCAACCAAAATAAATGTTTTGCCATCCTCATCATGGATTGTCAAAGTCACTGGTTCATATAACCGTGGGTTATCACCATTCGTTATTGCTGCCCCTGCTGATGTAGTTGCTAAATTCGCCAATCTAACGGTACGAACACCGAAATTCGAATATGTGGTAGCACCACTAGATGTACTTTTGGTTTGATAGTTATCCATATCAACACGGAAAACCTGGCCACCTAAATCACCAAAGTACAAATGATCCACATAACCATCGCCGTCTCGGTCTAAAGTACTAATACGTGAAACAATACTATGTTTTAAATTAGGATTATTCGCATCAGAGCCAGTGTTACTTACCCAAAATAAACGCTTTCCAGTTTCAGCATCAACTACATAAACAGCATTACCTTTTGCCTCTGTTTTATTACAGGTATCAACAACATTTCCAGCAGGATCTTTTAGTTGATATTCTGAAGGATTAGCTACACCTAATTTAAAACGTGGATATTCATAACACGCATCATATCCACCGCCAACAACCATCGCCCGAGTCGGCACACCTTTATAACGAATATTAATTAATACAGGTTTAGACCAAGACTGCCCCATTCTAGTGTAATTTAATTGATCTGTTCCTATTCTAAATTTAAGCTTCGGCGCACTGGTATCGAGTACATCTAAGGCATAATAGCTAGACCCCCCCATTCTTAACCCGCCAAAAACATTCATTTTAGTTGCTTTAATCTGCGCATTTGGATAAGTCCCTTCTGTTCTGTATTCAGAATCAACTATCCATGGTGAATCAACTCCATGTGCAGGTGCTGGTGTACCGGAACCTGCTTTAACTAGAGCATTAGAAGAAATTTGGTTATTTAATATTTCTGTTGGCAAGAACACCATTTGTTCCTCACCAGTTGCTCCATCAACAATATGCAAACCACCTTCCATCGAACCATACAAAACAGATTGCTTACGTGGTTTTAATATTGTTTTGTCTGGAAGCTCAATATCACTTGTTGCCAGCTCGCCTGACTCAGTTACAGTGCCTGAATATGTCATTTGTACTGGAAATGAATGAATAATTCCTCCCATTGAAAAATATGGAGAACCTTCATAATTTACTTCCGAATCTGTAGGTATAGCTTCCAAAGCGGTGTCTACTTTAAAACCAATGTAATTTAATAGTTTTAATCTAAGCGCTATTGGAAAACTTTTTAGAATGTCTTGACTCTTAAAGCGATCTAAAATTGTACTTTTCGAGCTGGTTGTTCCAGCTGATAATTTAGGTACCTGTAGCAGTGGTTTAGCTTCATCATAATCACCATTACTTTTTAAAGTAGATAAAGCCGTAACCTTAGTAGCATCTGCACTTGCAGCATCAGTAAATACTTTTCTAAACTTTGCAGTGCTTGATACAATAGGAACTGGCATCATTTCATAGGCGCCGCCTACGTTAATTTTCCCACCATCATTTTGAGTCCGCGCACCCCATAAATTTTTTGTTGCGGTTTCAAAGTCACCTTTCGCATTAAAAATATTAGTAGACCCATCAACCAACACGCCGTTGTTAAGACTATATTTTTTTAAGTTTCCAACCCATGCCAATAAACTTGGCTGCGCAGGATTTGGCTCTAACATACGGAGGTAACCTACGTTTTGTAATCCATTCGGGTTCAACGCATCGACAGGTACAGAAATTGTTCCTGTCGGTAAAGGCGCTAATGGATCCGTTCCTAGATTATCAATAAAGTTTAAAACACTAGTTGTTACATCTGCTGCTGAATTCCCTGTATAAAATCCACCGTTACCATAACCGCCAACTGGATTTGCATAATTAACATTATTTTTAGTTAATCCGTCTGTTTGATAGTACGAACAATCATCACCTTTCAAACGAGACCCTAATTTACAAGCATTTTTAACATTATCTTTAGCCAAACTATTAAAATCAGAGCCAAATCCAACAAAAGCTGTTTGAATTTTTACTCCAGCATAATTGGTATTACTATATAATTTTTGCGCAAATGCTCCCATGCATTGCCAACCAGTATCATTTTTAATATTAGATAAATTAGTACCAGTTGAT
Organism: Acinetobacter sp. YH12129; assembly: GCF_013418685.1. Lineage (NCBI taxonomy): Bacteria > Pseudomonadati > Pseudomonadota > Gammaproteobacteria > Moraxellales > Moraxellaceae > Acinetobacter > Acinetobacter sp. YH12129. Next base: position 137,566 of record NZ_VPBP01000001.1, on the reverse strand, counting down.
GAACAACTGAAATCAGATAATGTTGAACTGTTTGGATTTGTTAAAACCTTCTGCATAATTTCTTGAGATTCCGAATCGCTAGTACCATTGGGTTCGCCATCGGAAAGAATATAAATACCTTGTCCATCACAGCTAACACGCTTAGACGCTTCTGGCAAAGGTGACTTATACTTTGAACCATCTCTTGCATTAATGGTAGATTCATAAAAAGATGAATTTTTCAATGAATAATAATATGTATACGTATTATCTGAATCTGAGGTTAATTTATTGAGAGTAGTATCAGATGGCGCATTAATATCTTTAATATCTTTCCAACTACAACTATACCAGCCACAGTCTTGTTTATACCATTTAATCGGAGCCACTTTCGTTTTTCTATATAATGCTGTTGAAGACTTTATAATAGGACTAGTCCCCATTAAATAAGCTGCAGCCTCAGCATATGCATGTGCTGTAGGAGTGTTTCCATCTGCAGATAATCCACTCACGGCAGTTTTCAGAGCTACACGTTGTTCCGAACCCACGGCCCCTAATTTTTTTGCTTCTACTTTTATTACACCTGTTTTACCATCTCCCCCATAAGAATAATGCCCTAACCCCATTACAATATTTTCTAATTTGGGATCCGTACTATTTAAGACAGCATTTAAGCCATTTTTCATTGCCTTCAAACGATTAACGTTTGATACGCCTGTACCATTCGTCATACTGCCAGATGTATCTAACATCATTACAATAGTCTTCTGCCCTGCAGTAGGCATTGCATAAATTTGTAAATCGCTCGCTTGAGTGACACCACTGCACATCAGTGCTGTCAAAGAAGCACTTAGCACAGTCATTTGAATTTTTTTAGGTTGCATAATATATCTCCGACTTTGCTTAAGGTGCTTCTGTTTGGTTTAAAAATGCCGCCAAAGTAAACTCTTGTACCTGACTTACTACAGGAATATTGTATTCACTAAGACAATCTCTAAGCGTTTTCTTATTTGATAAATCTTCATTCAAATTATCAGATATATAGGTTTTATTTGAGGATAAACAATTTGTTTGAACATCATCCAAACTTACATTTGCATAAGCAGGTAAAAAAGCTGTCGTAGTTACTCGAATAGTATCCTGAGATATCAAATTTTTTGGTAAACCTGTCCCTTCACTTAAGTTAGTGCCCCTCACTAAATTATCGCCTGGACTTTTTGTGACATCTATTGATTTAGGAATAGTAATTGCTACTTGGGTAACCACGGCCTGTCTAGCACTACCAAAATCCCTTTTAATGTTGCAAAACCCAGAAACACCACTATTGACCAATCTAGCATCATCTCCACTATCATTCGCAGTAATGACTGATGTATCAGCATTTAATCCAAAAGCCCTATTATTGGTTGGCTTATAACAGAAAATAAATTCCTTATTTACACCTTTATCATCAATAGCTGCACCAACCGCTGTCGTATAACTAACAAGCCTACTTAAATCTGCAGTATTTAAATATTTATTTAATGGTGTATCTGCAGATTGACTAAGCAATTGGTTTATCTGCGCATTTGTTGCTACACCTAAAGAGGTAATCCCCATTTTAATAGCATAAGTTCCAACGACCATAATAATTAAAAGCAAAAAGAGAACGACTATTAAAGTTGCTCCTTTTTGTTTATTGTTAAAATTTATATTAGTTTGATTAATCATTGTTTCGCCCCAAACCATTTCTAAGTGCTACTGTCGCAATATATAATTGTCGTGGAACTCTGTTCGCATCAGTTGTATCAGTCAATGTACCTGATAGCTGAGGTATTGAAGAACCAAATAAATCATATATTTGAGCAGGATTAATATTTTGACTCGGCACTGAACTATCAGAACGAATTAATGTACTTAATTTCACTGCAACTAAACGCATATTGTTTTTTGTTTTAAATGTATCTATATCGTAATACGCCAAATTTCCAGTATCAGTCATCCCACCTAACAAAACTTTAAATTGATCAACTTTGGGAATAACAATTTGGGAATTAACACCCAATCCACTAATCTCTGTTGGGTTATTCTGTACTGGATTATCTTTTACAATCTCTTCAGTAGTACCATCCCCATTTGTTTTTTGTTCAGTAATAGTTGCTGGTGTTGGTGTATTAGCATCACAAACTAGTGATAAAAAGTTATTATCCTCTCTTAAAAAATATCGCTGAACAATCAAATCACCTGCTCTAACAGAAATACCCTCGCAATTGAACATTGTAGTAGGCGCAACAAATTGTATCGTCAATTGATCACTTTCAATATCTGACATATTTGATGGTCCATTAGTTTGACTAACAAGATTCTCTGCCGAAATAGTCGCACCAAGGTTCGCATTTAAATTAGATGTATTAGTCCCTGCAGTTAAAATTACTCCACCTCTAGGAGTATCTGATTTTATTTCATATTGATTACTATTTCCAAAATTCAACATTTGAATATCTTTAATAATATAATCAATACCAAACAAACCACTATCTTGTATCTGAGAGTTAGCTTCTTGCAATCTAGTTGTAATAAAACTCCCTAAAATAAGCTGAACGGCTGCAGCTGTTACAATTAATCCTAAAACCAATGCAATCATTAACTCTAACAATGTGAACCCTCGTTGCTTTTCATGAATAGTCATTAATAAACCTCCATCATCATGCAACTAGAACCAACTACATAAACACCGGCAGCGCTCATACATTGACTCGTATTTTGACGTATATCTGTGTCACCCCAAGCAGCAAAAATACAATTTCTACGATCAGCCGCAGCAACACTTGTCGTACCCGGACAATTCTCCATACGCAAATGCAGTCCAAAATTACGTGCATTTGCTTGAGCTTGCTGAACATCATTTCTTGCCATTGCAGTTACATCACACCCAGTATTCGTTGGATTTATGCACGCTGTGGAAATTGTAGTAGGTATATCTTGATTAACTAAAGCCATGTATGAAGCTCTGCCTGCGTTGTTCGCTCGCATGCTTTCAGCAAGACCTTTTAATACAAAAATAGCATGTGATCTTTGTGCTGCTTCTGTTGATGCTTCAACTGCTTTTACTTGCAGTGCGGTATATCCAAGAACGCCAATAGATAGTAAGAGCAATGCCACTAAAACTTCCATCAGACCGACACCTTGTTGACTTTGACTTATCATCAACATTCCCCTTCTTCCATTGACTCAAATGCACCAATAATCGAAAATGTAATAATCTTTGCTTTTTTTAATTTTTCTGAGCATAAAGTTATTGTTCTAGGATAATTCTCTATCTGATCTTTTAATGCACCATCCACTAAAATTTGATCAGAAACCCATTCTTTCTCACCATTTTGATTAGTTTTTTCTTTCATTTTTACAAAATTTCTTGGCAACATCATACCCTGTGGACTAAATATGATATTAGGTGGGGAGCTATATCCTTGTGGGATTTGCTCTAACTTAATATTGACATTATTAGATACCCAAAAAAAATTAGTTGGTGTTACAGTCGTACTACCATTTAATTGAACAACCGTATTCGTCCTAAGTAAAATAGCCTGACTACGCGCTTGGCTTAAGACCAAAACCAACTCTTTTGCATTTGCTTCTAAAGCTTTTTTATTGAGCAAATCCCCAAACGAAGGCGCAGCCATCATGGCAATAATTGCCATCACAGCAATCGTCACAATCAACTCAATTAACGTAAATCCATTATTTTTCTGCATACTCCCCCCAAGGCGCGCCAAACTTTACCCTATTAAAAATAATATCTAATTAAATTACAAAACAAACACAAATAAGGATAAAAGGCATAAAAAAACAGATAATTGCCAAAAAGCAATTATCTGTCAATTCTTAAAAAAATTCAGAATGTTAAGTCATTAACACTTTATGCCTGAGTTACAGGAATACGTAACTCTTTTGGCAAACTAAATGTAATATTTTCTTCGCGGCCATCCAACTCTTGCGGCGCTTTTGCTCCCCAATCTTGTAGTCGCTGAATTACTTGTTTAATTAATATTTCAGGTGCAGATGCCCCAGCCGTCACCCCGATTTTGGTATTTTCAGCAAACCACTCGTGTTGAAGCTGATCTGCATTATCGACCAAATAAGCATGCTTACCCATACGCTCAGCCAGTTCACGCAAACGGTTAGAGTTTGATGAGTTTGGTGAACCGACAACTAAAACAACATCGCATTGCTCAGATAAATCACGCACTGCATCCTGACGGTTTTGCGTCGCGTAACAAATATCATCCTTACGTGGTCCTTGAATTTCAGGGAATTTTTGACGCAACGCATCAATCACTTTTGCAGTATCGTCAATAGAAAGCGTGGTTTGCGTTACAAAAGCCACTTTTTGTGGATTGCGCACGACAAGTTCAGCAACATCTTGCTCATCTTCAACCAAGTAAATTGAGCCGCCATTTTTATTATCATATTGACCCATCGTCCCTTCAACCTCAGGATGACCTTCATGACCAATCAAAATTGCTTCAACACCCTCTCGCGCATACTTAGTCACTTCAATATGCACTTTAGTCACCAATGGACAAGTCGCATCAAAAACTTTTAAACCGCGATGTTCCGCTTCTTGTTGTACTGCTTTAGAAACACCATGTGCACTAAAAATCACAATATTGTCATCAGGCACTTCATCAAGCTCATCTACAAATATCGCACCGCGTTGACGTAAATCATCTACTACAAATTTGTTATGTACCACTTCATGACGCACATAAATTGGCGGGTTAAAGCATTCAAGCGCACGGTTCACAATCGCGATAGCACGATCTACCCCTGCACAGAAACCGCGTGGATTAGCTAAAACAATTTCCATAGAATCCTCAATGCCCACTCATTTTTTACGGGTATCACTTGAAATAAATGTAAACAATAGACGTCTGACTATTTAGTTTGGCGCGCGTCTACTCTAAAATAGAGAAGATATTTTATCATATCAGGAAAAATATCATGTCGGGTCTCTTGTTTGTCGTTTCTGCTGCATCGGGAACGGGCAAAACATCCCTCGTTAAAGCCCTGCTTGAACGTGTAAACAATTTACATGTCTCTGTTTCTCATACCACTCGTGGTCAGCGTCCTGGCGAATTAGACGGCGTACATTACCATTTTGCAAAAAAAGAAGACTTCTTATCTTTAGTTGAAGAAGGTGGTTTTATTGAATATGCAGAAGTTTTTGGTAATTATTACGGCACAGCACAACGTACAGTTAAAGAACAATTGGCGAAAGGCCATGACGTTTTACTTGAAATTGACTGGCAAGGGGCTGAACAGGTTCGTAAACTTTTTCCTGAATCTAGACAAATCTTTATTCTCCCGCCAAGTCAGTTTGACTTACGTCAACGCTTATCAAACCGTGGCACTGACTCAGTTGAAGTGATCGAACACCGCTTAAGCTGCGCAGTTGAAGACATGCAGCAGTATGTAAATTTTGATTACGTCATTATTAATGATGATTTCAATAAAGCCTTACATGATTTAGAGTCTGTAATTATTGCCAATCGTTTGGTTTTAAAACAGCAAGCGACACGTCATCAGCAGTTAATTGAAAAATTAATCACGCCGACTGAGCAGTGATTAAAACTTGAGTCTATAGACAAAGCACCTTATACTGCACAGTCTGTTAAAAATTTATATTCAAACGAGAATTCTTATGGCACGCGTAACCGTTGAAGATTGTTTAGACCATGTAGACAACCGCTTTGAGCTTGTACTAGTGGCAAGCAAACGCGCGCGTCAATTGGCACGTCAAGGTATCGAACCTACTGTTGAGTGGGACAATGACAAACCAACCGTTGTTGCTCTTCGTGAAATTGCAGCGGGTCACGTTTCTAAAGACATTTTGAAACAACGTGAACAAGACTACCAAACTTCAAGTTTAGACCTTGCACTTTCTGCAAATAACCTAAACTTAGACGGTTTTTCTTTCCAATAAGATAAACCTGACCTTAAAAGCCTAGTTTTTAACTAGGCTTTTTTTATGGATTCTCTTTAATATTTTACTCAGAACAGTTATAACATAAGCTTAAGAAGTGCAAAGTAAGCGAAAAAGATTTTCATTTTTTTCAACTAAAAAATTGACAAGTCATGCAATATGCATTTCATTAAAGTATTAACCGTTTCATTTGTAAATCAGTAGTAAAAGGGTGTTCTATGCCAGGCCCAATGGTCAGCCAAGCCAAGCAACAGTTAAATGTGATTATCGACGCTTACCTTTCAGGAAGTGATGTCGAACGCGTGCTTGAAGCTTGCGACTATGCGGATATTGCCCATGATGGTATTACGCGTAAAAGTGGCGAACCCTACATCCTCCACCCGATTGCGGTGAGCTGTATTTTGGCCCATATGCGTCTTGATGCGGAAACTTTAATGGCCGCTTTACTGCATGATGTCATCGAAGATACCGAATTTACAAAACAAGATATTACTGAAAAATTTGGTCTGACCGTTGCTGAACTCGTCGACGGCGTCACTAAACTCAGCCACTCTAGTGATAAAGAATATAATAAAGCCGCATCCTTCCGTAAAATTTTGCAAGCAACCCTACAAGACCCACGTGTCATTATTATTAAACTGGCAGATCGCTATCACAATATGACCACACTGGGTGCTTTACGCCCCGACAAACGTGCTCGTATTGCCCAAGAAACTTTTGAAATTTTTGTGCCTATGGCACGCCTTGTCGGTATGAATGAAATGGCCGACAACCTTGAACATTTGTGTTATCAAAATCTCGACTTAGATATGTATAACAATGTTCAAGAAGCGTTATTACAAACCAAACCGAAACGCTGCGAATACCAGACCAAGTGGGAAAACAACCTCACCACCTTGCTAGAACAACACCATATTTCAGGTCGAATTAAAAAGAAGAATAATAATATTGAATTACTTCGCCACTTTGTAAAAAACGATATCGATCTGCAAGAGCTCACCCATAGTCATGCCTTTGAAATTATTTTACAAAGTATCGCAGACTGTGACCGACTTGCAGACATCCTCAAAGAAAGCTTTAAAGTTCTTAATTACGCCGATCATATCCGTCGCCCACTCCCTGGTGGCAACCAGTCACTGATGATGCGCTTAAAAGGTGAAAAGACCATTTTATCGCTAACCATCCAAACAGAGTTGATGCGTAAAGCGGCGCGCTTTGGTGTGGTTCTCGGTGAAAATGCACCACAAGCTTGTCGCTCAGCGATCCAAGCCTCCATGCAAAATTTAAACGTGTTAGTCGATGGCGCATGTGCCAAGACCACATTTAGTGAATTACTCGATTATCTACATCAAGAGAAAATTTGGGTTTATACCCCACATGGTCATTTGCATGAACTCCCTCAGGGTGCCACAGCGGTTGATTTCGCTTATTCAGCAAGCTTATTTTTGGGCAACCATGCCGTTGGTGCGAAAATTGATGGGGAAACCAAGCCCCTTTCAACACCATTACTGAGTGGTCAAGTGATTGAAATTATCACTGATGTTCTTGCAACACCAAACCCTGACTGGCTAAGCTTTATTAATACCCAAAAAGCCCGCCGCGCATTACAAAATATCCTCCGTGACCAAGACCAAGATGAACAACGTTTAGTTGGTCAGCAAGCTTTAAATCGCGCATTAAAACTCTTTAACCGTTCTGTAAGTGATTTGACATTAGCGGATTGGGAAAATGTGCTGAATTGGCGTCATTTAAATGATAAAGAACAATTATTTGAACAGATTGCCGTGGGTGATTTACTGCCTCAATTGGTTGCCAATCACTTATATGCTCAAGACACCATTCAGACTTCAAACTCTGCACGCTTGATCTTGGGCACTGATGGTGTCGACGTTAAATATGCGCACTGCTGTAACCCAGTTTTAGGCGATCCAATTCAAGGGCATTTATCACGTCGCGGTTTGATTGTGCACCGTTCTCGTTGTCATAATTTATTGCATGAACAGCATTTACATCCTGAAAATATCATGCCTTTACACTGGACTACAGAAGACAGTGAGGACATTAGTTTTACAGCCTATTTATGCTTAAACATGCTGTTAAATGATGAACAAATTTCAGAGCTGATCTATCTATGCCGTAAAGAAAAAGTCGGTGTAGAAACTGTCCGTTCACATGAAGAAAAAACCTATGTGAATATTGTTGTACACAATCGTAAACAAATTGCCGAAATTATCCGTAATTTAAGAATGTATTTTGGCTTCCCACGCATCAGTCGTTTGGCACAACCTGTTGCCATTGCTGAGCCTGCGAAAGTTGCCAGCTAACCTGACACCGCATTTTTATATATGTTGTGTCTGTGATGATAATAGGAGAAATAGATGTCCCGCCAGGTAATCCATACTGAAAATGCACCCGCTGCAATTGGTACTTACTCACAAGCCATTTTAGTGGGCGACACTTTGTATTTATCAGGTCAAATTGGCTTAGATCCATATAGCATGGAGCTGGTAGAAGGCATTGAAGCTCAAATTCGCCGTGTATTCGACAACTTAAAAGCGGTATGTGAAGCTGCAGGTGGTACGCTAGCCGATATCGCTAAGCTGAATATTTTCCTCACTGACCTTTCTAACTTCCAATTGGTCAACCAAATTATGGGCGAATACTTTGCTCAACCTTACCCAGCACGCGCAGCACTCGGTGTTGCTAGCCTACCAAAAGGTGCCCTAGTTGAAATGGATGGCGTGGTGATTATTAATCAATAAGTTAGTAAACATCGCTTAAACCCTTCACTAAATATCACATTCTAAAAGATCAAAAACCTTTCATGGAAATCTGAGCATTACTCAGATTTCCACTTAAATGACATTTTTTATTCAAAAACCCAATCACCTTAGAAGCATTTTTAAATGATTTTTATTGACAAACGATAATAATTATCAATAATATTACTTATCCTATTTATTCACTTGGTTTGATTTCATGTACGTTTGTTTGTGCCGTGGTATTACTGATCAAGACATTAAAGATGCAATTGCCAATGGTGCAGAAAGCTATCGTGAAGTTCGCGATATGCTTGATTTAGGCACCTGTTGTGGTCGCTGTGCTCCTGAAGCTCGTATGATCATCAGTGATGAAGTTGCGCAAATTGTAGCCCGTATCGCAATTGCTGCTTAAACCAAGTTTTTAATTTTCATCTACAATCATAATTATAAAACCAATGGTCTTCGACCATTCCTCCTCCCCCGCTTCTAACTCTAAGCGGGTTTTTATTTATTAAAGCACTGAAAATTAGTGCCTTGTTTTGATTGTGATTTTCATTTGCTGTTCTATAAAATACTCGCTAATTTGCACTTTGTTGTTTAAGATATTTCTATTCTAATATCGAATTTATATTGCTTAGTTCGAGCTTTATTGCAGTTAAGGAGTCAGACATGAAAGGCAATCGTGATGTAATTAATCAGTTAAATCAGGTGCTGTACCATCATTTGACTGCAATTAACCAATATTTCCTGCATTCCCGCATGTTTAACGACTGGGGCATTGAACAGTTAGGCGCTGCGGAATACAAAGAATCGATCCGCCAAATGAAACATGCCGATAAAATTATTGAACGCATTTTATTTTTAGAAGGTTTACCTAACTTACAACACCTAGGTAAGCTCTATATTGGTCAGCATACTGTTGAAGTCCTTAACTGTGATGTACGTAAAGTCAAAGAGAACATCGAAGCCATTCAAGTAGCAGTTAAGCTAGCAGAAGAACAGTTAGATTATGTCACTCGAGATCTGGCTCAAGAAATCTTAGAAAAAGAAGAAGAATGGTTGGACTGGGCTGCTACACAGTTAGACTTAGTCGAAGCAGTAGGCGCTGAAAATTATATTCAGAGTCAGATTTGAGATTAATTGATTAATATAAAAAAACCTGCTTAAGCAGGTTTTTTTATACTTATTTTGAATACCGCAAATCTACAATTTTTACAATTTCCGCCTTATCTTTATCAATTAAAACAACTAAAGGTAAAGTATATGTTTCTAACGGTAACCACGCTGTCGCATGGGGGTTTTCCTTTAAAATTTTTTCAACCTCTAATTTAGAGTTTACCTCATAAAGTTCAGATATATTTCTGGCTTCTTGACGCAAATCATGACTCAGCCGCGTAAGCGGCGTGTAGCGTTCTGGAAATTGCGCCAATGACGTTCCATTTAATAGTGATGACATTTGCTCAACTTGCCGCTGTTCAGCATTTTCAGCTTGTTTTACACCCACAAATTGCGGGTAAAGTAGCGATGGTCTGGAAAATTCTTGTTCGACCGCTGTATCAGCATTAGTTTGCATTTCATTATTACGAACCAGCTCAAATTTATCTGCATTAAAAGCAATCCATACTGGACGGGCTTGCGCAATGCTATAAACCCCATAACCAAGAGCAGAGATTTGAATCAATATAATGACCGTCAAATCAAATTTTAATGTCTTTTTCCCTTCTTTAAAGACTAAAAACCCCAACAATGGCCCCAAAATCACATCAATGATCAGCAGCATCAGAAAAATATGAGTAACACCAACTGCCTTGGCTAACGGTGATGGATACCATACAAAAAAAACAAAGCTCATCACTAGCAATGCTGCAAATACAGAAATCAATAAATGGCTTAGAAAAAATTTTTGCCGCTTGGACATACGCCAACTCTTAACACATAGGTAAACCTAATCTACGCAAATTTCAAACACAGTCAACTGGTTTCAATTTAGCTTCAATGCCAATAGAAGTACCGCACCGCCATGTGCCATTTAAATCACGGCTTAAATAAACATAGCTGCCATTTATAATCGTAGCTGAATTCTGCAATTTACAGACTAAAGCCTGGGAAGAATTTCCTGAATTGTCAGGCGCATTTACAGCATACACACAAGTCTTAGATTGTGCGCCAGAAAAAAACATATTGGGAACACTAAAATCATTATCACCTGAAGCTGAGCCATTATTAATAATGAGTTCATATTGCGGCTTTGCGCCATTTAACTCAGCAATTGCTACAGTGATTTGCGATTTCGCAACATATGTCTGGTACATAGGAATTGCAATTGAGGCCAAGACACCAATAATTGCAACGACGATCATTAACTCAATAAGAGTAAAGCCTTTTTGCATTAGATTACCCTCTAAATAACAGCAACAATACAAAAAGTATGCCAAGATTTATTTTTATATATTTCAACAACCTAAGACTATAATGAGTTATTTCACGTCAATAATTTACATTTTTTGTCACAAAGGTGAACTATTTATCTAAAATTTGATAGAACTTTTTTTCCAGCAAATTTTCATCAAATTTTTTATCTAAAAGTGAAGCTCCATTTCCAACCCACACTACCACCTCACCCGCCTCACTAATCGCAGTCAAAGAGGTTGCGGCGGGCAATCCGCCATTTCTAAAAAAAACCTTTTTAGAGCTGTTATCACGTTGATATACCCACATTGCAAATCCATTGCAGGATTTAAAAGTATTGATATTACAACTGCTTAAGCTTTTATCACTAATGCTTAATATATTATAGGGATGCTTATTTAACATTGGTTTAATCAACTGAGCCAAAGCACTGGCGCTGCCTGTTAAACCAGCAGACGAAGAAAGCTCATTAAAATGAAATGAGTTATCATCTGCCTCCATCCAATAATCATTATTTCTAAAGTCGTATTTCACCTCATCAGAAAAATAACCTGAATTGATGAATTTAATATTATTTTGATTTAATTTGTAGTTTTGTGACATATACTCACGGTAACTCATGGCTGATATACGCCCTATCACTGCACCTAATAGACAGCTATTACGGTTATCATATGCATAATATTCATTTGGATCTGAATCTAATTTTATTGCCAGCAATTTATTTAAATTTCTGGGGCACCAAGGTGTTTCTGCTGTAGAGAACATGATGTCTTCACTTTTTAAACGGTCAAACCCGCTTCTTTGCTGCAACAAGTCGCCGATCGTTATTTTTTTTATCCGTTCATCTTTAAAATTCTGATTCTGAAATTCATCAAATCTATCTACAAAAGGTTCATTTAAATTGAGTTTTTTTTGATTCAGCAAACTGATTACAGCATCATTCGTTAAAATTTTCGTCATACTGGCATAGCGAAATCGTGTGTTCTCTGTCACTAATTTAGAAAACCCGGTTGTTCCGACCCATCCACTTTGACATGCAAATAATTGATTATAATCATTTATATATGCCAATTGATTAGATAGATTTTTCTGTTCCAAAATAATTTCACTTAATAAGCTGCGCATCCATTCTGGAGATTCATCTGAACATTGAATGGTCATTATTGATAAACGGGCCTGTACAGGGTAAATCAAGCGCCAGAAACTATTTCGATCAATCAATATGAAATGTGCAGAAATACCTACTAATATTAAAGTAAATATAATAAATACAAATTCGTAAAATTTCAGTTTTCTAATTTTCATAATTTAACTTTTTATATGCGAATGCTATAGCCACAAATAAACAAAATGTACTGATCGTAACAACGTAATATGCTCCACCATTAAATAATGATGCAACAAAAATATTTATAGTTACAGCTACGCATATAGCATAGATAGCATTAGTTTTCTCATATCGAAATTTTTTTAAAATTTTATATAAAAGCATACTCAAAAAAATTAAACCCATAAGCCCAAACTCAACTAAAATTTGTAAAATTGAATTATGAGCTTGCGCTGTCAATCTATTGTCTCCTTGATAAAATCCTAATTCTTTTACAGATTCAGCTCCAAGCCCCCAAAGAGGATGATAACTAAACCATTCAAAGATTGTTTTATATAATTCGACCCTATTTGAAGAAATACTATTTAAACTATTACCGGCAGAACGGCTAAAAGCACTAAAAAAACCTACATTAAAATGTGTAGTTTGAAAAAATAAAGTTAACACCGCAGATGTTACACATATAAAAGCTATAGAAATTAAATTACTGACTCTTTTTCTTAACAAAAAAAACAAAACTAAAATTGAAGGGAAAATACCAATATAGGCAGCTCTAGATCCAGTCCAAAATACGCAAGTTAAAATAATTATACTCATTAAAAGCCAAAACAGCTTGGCTTTCTTTCCGATTGCAGTTAAAAAAAGAAAAAGCGCACAAAGAAAAGAAATAGATATATAATCAGCTAAATGCCTTATATTGCTAAAAAAAGGAATCCCATTTATCCAGTTATATTTCGCAGGAATCTCCTCAGAAAACCAGATATTCAGCAAAACTATTGTATGAAATAGACCGAGCGCAGCAATAACAGCAATAACACTTCTAATATTAACAATTCTATTAACAATAACAATATAAGATAAATATGAAAATAATAAACATGCCGCTATGGCATAATATCTTAGCCATACATCAGCATTATTTTTAAATTCAGTATAAAAACATGAGATAAAAAAACTAACCATCATAATCGAAATCGGATAAAGAACCTCCTTATTAATATTAGAAATCATCTCTTTACGAAAGAAAAAAAACATCAATATAAATAAATACAGAAATCCATATGAAATATCCTTGTTATTTTGTATTCCAGCCCCTGTACTCCCCACTCCTATATATATAATTGTGAGATAAAAAAATATAATCGTTAAATATTTTTTTATATTTATCAACTCAAGCATTACTTAACCTTAAACTTCAAAATGGAAACCTGATTTTCAAAAAAAACTGTCTTATTTTCACCATATGTTGGCGCCTCATGATCTCCAACAACAATTACATGCACACCCTTCATTTCTGGTTTTTCTATTAACGCTCCTAAATAGTAAAAAAACTGTTTTTGCAATTTCAAATTACGGCAACTTGAAGAGTTATTTTCTATATTGTACCTAACACAATTAAAATGATCTTTCTTTAGGTCATTTAAATCATAATTCATATGTGTGTTTAAAGTTAACCAATAAAAGAAAACATTTTTCTCTCTAAATGCATTTGCAACAAACTGATTTAAATCTCTATCACAAAAACCTGGAAATGAATAACATCTTGAATTTAGATTGCTTACTGTATCTCTAAATATTAATGCATCAAACCCTGCTTTTGGGTACCAATATTTACGATCATACATAGCTCCAGTAGCCCCATGCATTGCATAGGTGTGGTAGCCCTTTTTTTTATATATATTTGGTAAACAATTTTCAAAACCTTTTATTTGATTTTTTAAATTAAAATGTTTTAAATCTTTTTGACATAACTCTCTAATTTCAGCATTAATCGTAAACCCATTCACATTCATAGCGCTCAAGGAATAATATTCTACTAAATTATTTTTTATTATATCGCCAACTATATCAATATTTATTGAATTATCTAATGCATGGCCCCATGATTCATTTACAATTAATAGTATTTTATTTTTTTTATCATCAACTTGAAATAGATCTTCTGATGCAGATTTTAATTTTATATCATTAAATGCATCACCTTCAATGCTAAATCCTTGTATAAAACCATCGCTTCGCAACTCATAAGCATTCAGCAATTGAGACTGAACTATATATTTTGAATCATATTTCCACAATCTATTACTTTCAACATCAAAAAAATAATTTTGTATAAACAATAAAAATAATAATATATTAAATATTAAAAATATAAACACTTTTTTTATTTTCAAAATAAGCATATTTAGTAATGCAAAATAAGTATATATAAAAAACAAAAAAAACATAGGAATTAAAAAATTAATCCAAGATGAAAGCAATGAAAATTTAACTAAATAGATTAAATCCCCGAAACGGATAAAAGGAAAAATTTGAGAGAATATATTAACAAAATCAAAAAAATTTAAAAAAATAAAAAAAATAATAGCCCATGTTTTACGTCCATAAATATAAAGAAGTACAGAAAAAAAGTAATCAATATTAATATAACTTCTATTTGTATTTAATATAAATGACAATACCCCCCAAAATAAATTTGGGCTGATTACAATTAAAATATTATAAACGTATTTCATAATTGAAACCAAAAAAAGAGGGATTTCTCCCTCTTTTTTTCGTACTTAAAAAATTAAGAACCTGAACCAGCACAACCAGATGGACGGTATTTAGTTTCTACTTTAGTCGTACAAGTCCAAGCGCCTGTTTGACCATTACGCGTCCAAGTTAAAGTACGCTTGTTAGCAACTTGCAATGCTTGTGCTGCGCTTGCGCCAAATCGAGCCTCAATTGAGCTATCTTCAACACCAGTGCCCAAAGTTACTTTCAAGCCATCGCCCTGTACGCTTGTAGGAGTCGCAGCCGCACCCAACAGATTACTGTTTGTCCAGCCTAAATCACATTCGGTAGCTCCAGTACCAATAGTCGTTTTACCATCTAACAAACAGCTTTCAATTGCTGTTTTCAAACCGCCAGTTTCTGACATTACACGGCTAACTTGAGATTTAGCGATATAGTTTTGATACTGAGGAATCGCAATCGCTGCAAGAATACCGATAATTGCAACAACGATCATTAATTCGATAAGAGTAAAACCCTTTTGAACTGATTTCATAACATTCTCCACAAATGTTTTTTAATTTAATTATTTAATAAAGCTATGTAGCTTGTTTTATAAATAGCACAGAGCGTGCCAAGAATTATTATAGTGAAAATGACAGAAAAAACAGCACTTTAAAAAAATATTTTTATTTTTTGTAATCATTACGTCTCTTTTTGTGTTTAAAAGTGACGATTTGTGTCACTTTATCACCGTTTTTTAGCGCAAAATTATTGGCGCATTTGCGATTTCATTAGCTTTATCTACAGACTTCCCTGCATAAAAGTGATCCATCACTTCACCAATCTCTTTTACACCAACCGTCAAAGCTATTCGGTATTGTTTATTTTGCATGCTTTGGATAATTCGCGCGCAAATATCCTGCCACACTTGGGCATCGGTTGCCTGCCTCATCCCACGATCAATGACAATTTCAACCTGACGTTCACATAAGTTTAAATAAAGCAAAACACCACTATTAAATTCCGTATCCCACACACCCAGTTCAGCAAAGAGCTGTTCAGCACGTGCACGGGTATTTTGATAATAGGCTTGGTTCGAAGGAATATGCCCTTCGATCACCACCTGTATTTCACCTACATGTCCATGTTCAGCTTCTGTCACCGCCTGAGCAATGGCCTGCTGATCTTGCTTATTAAAAAACCGGTTTGCTGCAGGCATATAAAAGAAGTGCTTCAACCAGCGTTTAAAACTTGGTTGCTGTATTTCCTGTGTTTTAGGACAGGTGACAATTTCTGTTGTTTCTGTTTTCGTTACCATGAACCTGATGCTCCCCCACCGCCAAAGCCACCACCGCCTCCGCTATAGCCGCCGCCACCAAAGCCACCACCTCCGCTACGGCCACCACCGCCCCCACCACCGGCAAGGAACATTTGAAAAATGGTTTGAGCAATGGCAGTGATGAGTAGAAAGAAAATTGCCCCACCCATCAACAGACTTGTAAGGATTCCAGCACCATTGACCAAACCAGCAACGGTACCTGCAACAGCAGCAGTTGACGCACTTAAGCGCTTACCCACAATAAAGGATGCAAAAATACCAATCACCAAAATAATGAGAACCGTTGTAAACGTTTTCTCTTTGGCTTGTTGTTCGTGTAAGGCTTGTTCCTGACGCTCTTTTAACTCTTGGGCTGCCTGAGCTGCAACTTCAGGGTCTTGATTTAAAATACGTGTTATTTCCGTTAAGCCAGCATCTATGCCTTGAGCATACTGAGCTTGCTTAAAATACGGTGTGATTTGATTACGAATAATGCGACTAACGATGATATCGGGCATGATTCCTTCTAGCCCATAACCCGTCAGGATTTGAATTCTGTGATCATTCACAGCGATCGCTATCAATATCCCATTGTCACGTTTTGCTGAACCGAGTTGCCATTTTTCTGCAACACGCATGGCGTAATCAAAAATATCTTCTTGACCTGTGGTTGGCACAATCACGACACCAATTTGTGCCTTACCTTGTTCGTGTAACTGTAAAATTTTCTGACTAATGGCTTGCTTTTCAGCAGCCGAAAGTAAATTTGCCTGATCAACTACCGGTTCATTTAGCGTCGGCAAGCCACGAATCGACTCGCCATCTGCCATATCATTGGCGATATTCGGCTGCTGAATTTTGATTTCAGGCTGTGCTGTTGTTTCTTTTTGCGTAACTGACTGCTGATCTTTTAATATTTTACCGACAACAACTGTTTCAGCATCTACATCTGTAGCGGTGGCAGTTTCTGCATGTGTGAAACCCACCACACACAATAAGCATGCTAAAACCATGCGCTGCAGCCACAACAAACCTGTATGTTTTAGCTCAAAATCCACCATCAGCCCACCTCACAATGCAGTGATGCCAATTAATTAAAATCAACTTTCGGTGCAGTTTGTGCACTTTGCTCTGCGCTAAAGTTAGGCTTGGTATCCATACCGATAACTTTAGCTGTCATCACTTGCGGGAACTGGCGTGCATAGCCATTAAAGTCTTGTACCGTAGTAATGTAGCGATTACGTGCGACAGCGATCCGGTTTTCAGTGCCTTCAAGCTGTACCTGTAAATCACGGAATTGCTCATTGGCTTTTAAGTCTGGATAATTTTCCGAGACTGCAATTAAACGAGAAAGTGCGCTGGTCATCTGCGCTTGAGCTTCTTGATATTTTTGGAACAGTGCTGGATCTTCCAAAACTTCCTTATCCACTTTTAAGCCCGCAACATTGGCACGTGCTTGAGTCACTTCGGTCAGTACTTGTTCCTCATGTTTCGCGTAACCTTTAACCACATTGACAAGGTTAGGTACCAAATCTGCACGGCGTTGATATTGGTTTTGCACCTCAGACCATGCTGCTGTAACGGCCTCGTCTTTGACTTGTAATGTGTTATAGCCACAACCACTCAGGGTCAACGTACTGACTAATGCGATTGCGAGCATGCTTTTTTTCATTGAATTCATAACCCTTAACCTCAAGTATTTATTTGTAATTGTTTAAATAAATTCATTCTAACCTTATTTTTCGAATGAATTATGTATTTTCTTTGTGATTAAACTGATCTACTCGAAAAATATTTAGCATTAAAAAAAGCCCACAACTCGGGCTTTTTTAACATTTTGAATTAATTATACAATTGCGGTGTAATTTCAGTCTGAAAACTTTCCATTTGATATTCATCAGCAAGGCGTTCTTTCCAATATTTCACGATCTGACTGTAATCAATTTCGCTCGGATGGAATTCTGCTTTGTAATATGACAAATATTCAGGCGCTAGTTGAATAAACATTTTTACCAATAAATACGCGCCGAAAATATTTCCGCCAATCTTCGGTAAACTTTTTTTCTTATCCTGCATAAATAGCTTCGTTGCAGAATAAAACGTAAGACTTGCAAAACCCGTGGTCACACTGCGCATAATCATGCGACGTATTTTGTCATCTCCATAGACATGTTGATATACATCAAATGCCACTGCGCGATGCTCAATTTCTTCAATCGCATGCCACACCCAAAGTTTCACCGCATCATCATCTAAAGTACTGAGTACTTCAGGATGTCTTAAAATATAGCCACCAAGCAAAGCGGTAAAATGTTCAAATGCACAGGTAATTGCCAACTGTATTTTTGGATGTAAGTTTTTTACATAGCTGTCTTTACGTGCCAGCCATGCTTGGAAACGATCTAAATTATAGCTTTCACTGCGCCAAGCATCGTTAAATTCAGCATGGGCTTTGGAATGCATCGCTTCTTGCCCAATGAATGCTGCGATCTCAGCTTGTAATTTTTCATCACTGACTTGATCGCGTACATTGCGCACGCTATGCACAAAGAATTGCTCACCAATGGGAAAGGTCGATGACAATGCCGTCAACAAATGCGACATCACCGGTGAGTTGGCAAAATAATGCCGGCGAATCGCTTTAGGATTGAATTGTGCTCGACGTACCGTAATGCCTATGGCTTTAGGACGATTTAAATATACTTTTTGTGTCGTCACTTGCGTCATGGTCGCTTCCTAAGATTTAGATCATGATCGCAGTATGTAATTCCTAAGCTCTTTCACACATGGCAAAATGTGCTAGCACACTTGCATAATTCACCATTCTAAAGCGCTGTCTGACAACTTTTCAGCGTATTTATCTGCAAAATCCATTCACGTGTCATTTGAGGTAAATTCCAAAAAATAAAAAACCCGCCGAAGCGAGTTTTTTGAATGAATCCAGTTCAATCACTGGCATGTCATGACTTAAACATCTAAGTAGTCAAGAATACCTTCTGCAGCTTGGCGACCTTCCCAGATTGCGGTTACCACAAGGTCAGATCCACGTACCATATCACCGCCGGCAAAAATTTTCGGATTCGATGTTTGGAACTTAAATTCTTGCTGTTCAACAGCAATGACGCGACCTGAACCATCCATACTGATGTTTGATGTAGTAAACCAATCTGCAGGGCTGGTACGGAAACCGAAGGCAAGCAATACTGCATCTGCTGGTAAAATTTCTTCTGAACCTGGAACTGGCTCAGGGCTACGACGACCGCGACTATCAGGCGCACCAAGCTGTGTAGTCACAACTTTAACACCCGTTACTTTGCCATTTTCACCCACAATTTCAATCGGCTGACGATTAAATTGGAAATCCACGCCTTCTTCACGCGCATTTTTCACTTCACGACGTGAACCCGGCATGTTTTCTTCGTCACGACGGTAGGCACAGACAACGGATTCGGCACCTTGACGGATCGAGGTACGGTTACAGTCCATCGCGGTATCACCACCACCCAGAACAATCACTTTTTTGCCTTCCATGCTGATGTATTCAGATGGATCTTTTTCCCAACCTTGCGTACGGTTGACATTGGCAATCAAGAAATCTAGTGCATCATGAACACCAACAAGGTCTTCACCCGCGAAACCGCCCTTCATGTAGGTATAGGTTCCCATACCCATGAATACAGCGTCGTAATCAGCCAATAGCTGATCTATCGTCACATCTGTACCAATTTCGGTATTTAGACGGAATTCAACACCCATGCCCGAGAAAATCTCACGGCGACGTTTCATTACGTCTTTTTCCATTTTGAATTCTGGAATACCAAATGTCAGCAAACCACCAATTTCAGGACGCTTGTCAAATACGACTGGCTTCACACCATTACGTACAAGAATATCGGCACAGCCAAGGCCAGCAGGACCTGCACCAATAATCGCAACTTTTTTGTCTGTCCACTTAACGTGTGACATATCTGGACGCCAGCCCAATGCAAAGGCTGTATCGTTAATGTATTTTTCAGCATTACCAATGGTGACTGCACCAAAGCCGTCATTTAGCGTACATGCGCCTTCACATAAACGGTCTTGTGGGCACACACGACCACAAACTTCAGGCAAGGTGTTGGTTTGATGACACAATTCAGCCGCTTGGAAAATGCGACCTTCTGCAATTAGTTTTAACCAGTTTGGAATGTAGTTATGTACTGGACATTTCCATTCACAATATGGGTTACCGCAACCTAAGCAGCGGTGCGTTTGGTTTTTTGCAACTTCAGCTGTAAACGGTTTATAGATTTCCACAAATTCTGCTTTGCGGACAACTAGATCTTTTTTCTCTGGATCTTGGCGTGCTACATCCAGGAACTGAAAGTCATTATTTAGGCGCTCTGCCATGTCTCTCTCCGTGGGTAGGTGTAAGCATGTTTGGACTTACACCTGCCTATCAAATCTGCAGTAGTGGAATTATTGTGGATCAGCTTGAGTTGTTTTCAACAAAGTCTGCAAATTAGCAGCTTTTGGTTTCACAAGCCAGAATTTGCGGCTATAGAAGTCAAACTCGTTGCGGATCTTATACGCCCAAGCACTACCTGTTTCTTTAATATGTTCATCTAAGATACGGCACAAGAACTCTTTATGTTCTTCCATCGACTCTGTAGAGATACGGTTCAATTCAATCAGTTCGTGGTTGTAATGGTCTACAAAGTCATTATCAAGGTCGAGCACGTAAGCGAAACCGCCTGTCATACCCGCACCAAAGTTATGACCCACTTTACCCAATACAGTCACGATACCACCTGTCATGTATTCACAGCAGTGGTCGCCTGCACCTTCAATCACGGCAAACGCACCTGAGTTACGTACAGCAAAACGCTCGCCTGCTGTACCTGCAGCAAACAATTTACCGCCTGTTGCACCATATAAACAGGTGTTACCAATGATCGCAGTGTTTTGCGTTTGGAACGGTGAACCTTTCGGTGGGAAGATCGAGATACGACCACCTGCCATGCCTTTACCGACGTAGTCATTCGCATCACCTTCAAGGCTAATATGCAGACCACCTGCGTTCCATACACCTAAAGACTGACCAGCTGTACCATTCAGATTCACCTTAACTGGATGTGCTTCCATGCTCAGGTTGCCATAGCGTTTTGCAATTTCACCCGAAATACGCGCGCCAATTGAACGGTCACAGTTACCAATAGTGAAACCGTATTCACCGCCTGTACCTGCTTCAATCGCCGGCAGCATTTCCGCCACCATTTTTTCAGCCAAGAGACCTTTATCAAATGGTGCATTGCCTTGTACTTCACAGTACTGAGCTTTGCCTTCAGCCGCAGGATGCGATTGAAGCAATGCGCTCAAATCAAGGTGTGCATGTTTTTCAGTTTCACCTGGAAGCATTTCCAGTAAATCTGTACGGCCAATCAAATCTTTCAGACTTGATACGCCTAGCGCTGCTAACCATTCACGTGTTTCTTCCGCAATAAAGTGGAAGAAATTGATCAGCATTTCAGGCTCACCGATATAGTGTTCCTGACGTAAATGATCTTGCTGTGTTGCAACACCGGTCGCACAGTTGTTTAAATGGCAAATACGCAGGTATTTACAACCCAATGCGATCATCGGTGTAGAACCAAAACCGAAACTTTCAGCCCCAAGAATCGCTGCTTTCACAACGTCTAGACCTGTTTTCAAGCCACCATCAGTTTGTACACGGACTTTGCCACGCAGGTCATTCACACGAAGCGCCTGATGCGCCTCAGATAGACCAAGTTCCCATGGAGAACCTGCATGGTGAATTGAAGAAAGTGGAGAAGCCGCTGTACCGCCGTCATAACCAGAAATGGTAATGAAGTCTGCGTATGCTTTTGCTACACCTGCCGCAATCGTACCGACACCCGGCTCAGAAACCAGCTTAACGGACACCATCGCCTGTGGGTTAACCTGTTTTAAATCGAAAATTAACTGTGATAAATCTTCGATTGAGTAGATGTCGTGATGCGGCGGCGGAGAAATTAATGTCACACCCGGTACTGAGTAACGTAAACGTGCAATTAAGCCATTCACTTTACCGCCCGGCAACTGACCACCTTCACCTGGTTTTGCACCCTGAGCCACTTTAATTTGAAGGACTTCTGCAGAAGTTAGATATGCAGGGGTCACACCAAAACGGCCAGATGCAATTTGTTTGATTTTCGAGTTACGGATAGTGCCGTAACGCGCTGGGTCTTCGCCGCCCTCACCTGAGTTCGAGCGACCACCAATGGTATTCATTGCGATTGCAATAGCTTCGTGTGCTTCAGGTGACAAAGCACCTAAAGACATCCCAGCCGAGTCAAAACGTGGCAGAATTTCTTCAACGGATTCAACTTGATCGAGTGCAATCGATTGATCTGTTTTCAGCTTAAATAAGTCACGAATCGTCGCGATTGGACGGTTATTCACTAGCTCTGCGTATTCTTTAAAGTCCGCATAATTACCAGAACGCACAGATTTATGCAGTGCATTGATCACGTCTGGGTTAAATGCGTGATATTCCTTACCGAATACAAATTTCAGCATACCGCCTTGATCGATTGGCTTACGTGATTTCCACGCCAAATCTGCCAATTTTTTCAAGTCATTTTCTAGATCAGAGAATGTTGCGCCTTTAATACGGCTCGGTACACCAGTAAAGCATTTTGCAACCACTTCATCAGAGAGGCCGACCGCTTCAAACAACTGACCGCCACGGTAAGAGGCAACAGTAGAAATACCCATCTTAGAAAGGACTTTCAATAAGCCTTTTTCAATGCCTTTACGGAAGTTCGCTTGCGCATGGATTGGGTCACCCAACAACTCACCTTTGGCGATCAAGTCATTGATCACGTCATAAGCTAGGTACGGATAAATCGCAGTTGCACCAAAACCAAGAATCACCGCAAACTGATGTGCATCACGCGCCAAACCAGTTTCCACAATGATGTTGGCATCTGTACGTAGACCCACATTGATTAAATAGTGGTGAACCGCGCCTGTTGCCATTAATGCATTTGCAGGTAAGAAGCCTTGACGGATTTTCTTATCAGACAATACAAGTAATGTCTTTCCATCGCGAATCGCTTGCGCAGATTCTTCACAAATACGTGCGATGGCAGCTTCTAAGCCTTCATCTTCTACATAGTTCAGGTCGATATCTGCAATCTCGTAACCTTTACGACCAAGGGTACGGATTTGATGCATTTTCGAATTTGACAGTACTGGGCTTGAAATGATCAGACGATCTGCATGCTCTGGACCTTGTTCAAATACATTTTGTTCACGGCCGAGGCATGTCTCTAACGACATTACGATCGATTCACGCAATGGATCGATTGGCGGATTCGTAACCTGAGCGAACTGCTGACGGAAGTAGTCAGACACATGGCGCACCTGACGAGACAATACTGCCATTGGCGTATCGTCACCCATTGAGCCCACGGCTTCCTGACCGCTTTCAGCGATTGGACGAAGCAATTGGTCACGTTCTTCAAATGTCACCATGAACATTTTTTGTGAAGCTTTCAGGTCATCACCTTTTAAGCCTTGATCACATAAATATTCTTCTAGCTCTGGACTACCTTGCACACGTACTGAGTTTTCACGTAACCACTGACGGTACGGACGCATACGTTTGAGGTGATTACTCACATCTTGAGTATCGAGCATTTTGCCGGTAAAGGTATCGATCACCAAGATTTGACCCGGACCGACACGACCTTTAGATACAACGTCTTCTGGTTCATAACCCCAAACACCAATTTCGGATGCCAAAGTAATGTAACCATTTTTGGTAATCACCCAACGTGCTGGACGTAAACCATTACGGTCAAGCATACAAATCGCATGACGACCATCTTGAATTACCAGACCTGCTGGACCATCCCAAGCTTCCATATGTTTTGAGTTGAATTCATAGAATGCACGTAAATCCGCATCTAAAGTTTCAACGTTTTGCCAAGCTGGTGGAACCAACATGCGCAGCGCACGGAACAAATCCATACCGCCACCAACAAGGATTTCCAGCATATTGTCTAAGCTTGAAGAATCCGAACCTGTACGGTTTACAATTGGATTCAGCTCAGTTAAACCCGGCAATAATGGGTTTTCAAATTTTGGTGTACGCGCCATCGCCCAGTTACGGTTTGCGGTAATGGTGTTAATTTCACCATTGTGCGCCAAGTAACGGAACGGCTGTGCCAAAGGCCAACGCGGCAAGGTATTGGTTGAGAAGCGCTGATGGAATACCACGATGTGTGACTTTAAACGCTCATCAGCAAGATCGGTATAGAAGTCAGCAATGGCTGCTGGCATCATCAAACCTTTATAGCTGATCACAGTTGAGCATAAAGTGGTTACATAGAAGTATGGGTCAGCAGTCAGTTGTTGTTCTGCACGACGACGTGCCATCACCAACTTACGGTTGAATTCAACCTCTGAAACACCCATTGGGCAATTCACGATAATTTGTTCAAAGGCAGGCAATGACTGCATCGCGATTGAACCCAATGCATCGTTATTGGTTGGCACAACACGCCAAGCGATGACTTTACAGCCTTCGTCTTCGATTTCTTTGGTTAAAATTTGTTTTGCATGTGCGGCTAATGCAGGGTCTAGATTTAGAAATACCGTACCCACAGCAAAAATTTCACTCAATGTAATGTCACTGAGTTTTTTCGCTTCTTCACGGAAAAATTCTTTGGGCATAGCAAGGAGTAGACCACAACCGTCACCGGTTTTGCCATCTGCGGCAATACCACCACGGTGGGTCATACAACTTAAACTATGCATTGCGGTTTTGACGAGATCATGGCTTGCATCACCCTGCATATGGGCGATTAAACCGAAACCACAGTTATCTTTAAACTCATCCGGTTGGTATAAACCTTGAGCGGGAGCTACAGTATTAGGCGATGGCATGTGCATAGCGTACCCTTCTTTTCTTTACAGCTCTTTCGAGCACTTAACAAACTAATTTCTTGTTGCGATTCGTCTTAACTTACTCACATGAATTGTTCTGTCGAGCAAAATTATTTCTTATTCACACCCTTAAGATAAACCGAATTCATCTTTGATGCATGAATAAAAAGTCAAATTTTCTGCTTTTGCAGTTCAGATCAGGGATAACGACTGGATTAATGACTTCGCACTTTTATCGAATCATTTTCGCGCCAAAACAGGGAGAAAAGTTCAATTTACGCACCAATTAAGCAATTTATATGCCAACTTGATGCATTTTCTCCTAAGATGGCTGATTACAAGCATTTTTTAGTTATAACAAATAATTCAAATTGTTCTTTTTTTATTTTATGCACTTTTTCTGTGCAGTTTAAGCTTTCCCTAAGACGTCTTGCGCTATTTTAGAACTAATTAAAAGGATCGGTTACTTCTTGTTCTACCGGTGCAGGTTTTGGACGTGGTGCATCTACACTACTTTGTGATTTTTGCACATCAATCACATTTCCTTCAGCATCTCGACGTGTCACCGTAGTACTTGTCGTTGCATTAGTTGGTGTTGTTACCGTCGTTGCAGCCGCTGCTTTTCGTGCGGCGATTTGAGCTTCATCAATTTTCGGTAAAGGTACAGATTTTAATTTAACAGCATATAACTTTTGACTCGACGACATTTCTTCCGTGCCTAAGTCATTCACATATGCTTGATATTGTTTAAATTCAACAACCTCAGGTTTGATTGAAGCAGGCATAGCGATGTTGAGGCTCGACATTGCAGCTTTGGCATCATTTTGCGACGAATATGGTCCTGTTAAAATGACGTATTGCTCAGGATGGTCTTCACCAGAAAGACGTAGATAAATAAATTTGTGACGCTCAGGCTGCTTACGTAAGAAGCTTTTTAAAATATCTTCTTCAGAAACCCGAAATAATTCAACACCATAAAGCTTGGCAGAGTCATTAATAAATTTAGTGCCGCGAAATTCTGGCTCATGTTGAGCTGTAGCAACCACACGGGTCGTCATATCAAGTGGACGTACTTCTTCATTTAATGCACCAAGATGGGACATTGCTGCCACTTTCTCTGGCTGAATTTGCAAATCCACTTCGGTTTCAGCTTGCTTTTCAACTTCAACCAATTCTTTGGTATCTGTAATCGCCCAGAAAACCAATGCAGCGAACAGACACACAGCTCCACCCACCAACCATGCGTAGTGATGAACTTTTTGCCATTGAGACTGCCGCGCTGCCATGATGTACCTACTCTGCCTGATTTGTCAAAATTGCCTGTTTCATTAACTCAACATCAAACTCTTTGGTGATGATGGCCTGACCTAATGATTTCAGTAAAATAAGTCGTAATTGCCCATTCAATACTTTTTTATCATGAGACATATACGCCAAAAAATCCTCTAGCGGAATTTTAGGGCAAACTATCGGTAATTGTGCACGTAAAATGATTTTTTTTGTACGCTCTAAATCTTCAACTGTGATCCAGCCCATGCGCTGCGATAAATCAGCTGCCATCACCATCCCTGTTGCAACTGCTTCACCATGCAGCCAGACACCATAGCCCAGATAAGACTCAATCGCATGACCAAAAGTATGACCCAAGTTCAGTAATGCACGTTCACCTTGTTCTTTTTCATCATTCGCGACAATCCGGGCTTTATGCGCACATGAACGGTAAACTGCCTCAGCCAATAATGTGGCATCGCCTGCAACTAAAGCGTCCATATGCTGTTCAAGCCAAGTTAAAAACTCTACATCGCCTAAAAGTGCATATTTAATCACTTCGGCTAAACCAGCAGAAAGTTCACGTGGAGGTAAGGTTTTTAACTGTGCCATATCCGCCAATACCACTTGGGGTTGTTGGAAAGCGCCAATCATATTTTTACCTAGTGGGTGGTTAATCCCTGTTTTCCCTCCAACGCTCGAATCCACTTGTGAGAGTAAAGTCGTTGGAACTTGAATAAAATACACACCGCGCTGGAAACATGCCGATGCAAAACCGGCCATATCTCCAATCACTCCCCCCCCCAAGGCAAGTACGGTGCAATCTCGGTTAAAACCTGATTCAAGCAACGCATCAAAAATTAGATTTAAGTGTTCACTGTTTTTGAATTTTTCACCATCGGGCAAAATACATGTCGCAACGGTTTTACCCAAACCCTCAATAGCACGTACATAATGCTGTAAATACAAAGGTGCGACTGTTGTATTTGATACGATCATCACCTGCTTACCGTGAATATAAGGTTCAAGTAAGCTTTCTGGGTTTAAATCACTGCCAATAAAAATGGGGTAACGACGTTCACCAAGTTCAACATGTAAGGTTTGCATGAATTTAACCTTTTCTAACGAGATATATTTTGTGAAACAATTAAATTAAAAATTTTTTGCGCAAGATCTCGCGCGGCACCTTGATTGGTTTCAATAATATAGTGCGCGACTTCACGATAAAGTGGATCACGTACAGCCAATAAATCTCGAAGCTTCTGTTCAGGATTTTCGACTTGAAGAAGTGGACGATTTTTGTCGCGGTAGGTTCGTTGTAACTGAATTTCCACCGGAGTATACAGATAAACAACAATACCCCGTTGTTTTAAAAATTCACGATTGGGAGCCTGAGTGACCGCACCACCACCAGTGGCAAGCACCAGCTGCTTTTTTGCAGTTAACTCATCAATTACATTCGTTTCACGACTTCGAAAACCAACTTCCCCTTCTTTTTCAAAAATCCAAGGAATCGTTGCACCTGTTTTACGTTCTATTTCATGATCACTGTCAAGAAATTCACGTCCTAACAACTCTGCTAAATGTCGTCCTACAGTTGTTTTTCCTGCCCCCATTGGCCCTACCAAATAAATATTTGGTAGGGTTTCAAACTCTTTGCTTGGCAAGGAGTCACCTATTTCTTTTGTTAAATTGAAAATATATTAATGATTTCTGGTAACACTGTCATTAACAATTCGTGGTGTAACAAAAATCAGGAGTTCTGTCTGTGCACTAGTTTTCACATTATTTTTAAATAAGTTTCCAACAACTGGCAAATCTCCTAAAAAAGGGACTTTGGTATACTGGTTTTGTTGAATGTCATCAAAAATACCACCAAGGACTACTGTTTCACCATCACCGACTAAAACATTAGTCTCAAGTTTATTGGTATTAATTAAATAGCCAGCTGCTGTTAATCGACCAACAGTATCCTTGTTAACTTTTAGATCCATTTGTACTTTCCCATCAGGTGTAATACTTGGAGTCACTTCCAGTTTCAGATTCGCATCAACAAAACTCGTTGTCGTACCGCCCTCAGCACTCCAGCTTTGATAAGGAATTTGATCTCCCCTCAAAATTGTTGCTTTTTGCTTATCTCCCGTTAAAACTTTAGGCGCTGCTAAAACTTCACCATGACCATCCGTTTGTAAAGCTGTAAGTTGTAGATCAAGCATAAAGTCTGAAATTTTAAGCAACCCAAAACTAAAGTTTCCTGCCGATGCCGTCCCCAAATCTACCGCTAAATCCAACTTTGGAGAATAATCTCCCCCCCAAACATTTGATCCATTAGCACCCGCACTTAAACTTGGATTATTACGCTGTATACCCCAATTAACACCAAGCTCTCTCGAGAACTCTGTTTGAGCAGTCACAATTCTTGTTTCAACCATAACCTGCTTCACAGCAACATCTAATAGATCAATCATCTTACGAACTTTATCAATATTCTCAGATGTATCATTAACAATAAGTGTATTTGTCCTATTATCAGAAACAACACTACCTCTTGGGCTCAGTACACTTTCTAATGCAAGTGATGTACCTCCTGCTGTACCATTTGACTCTGCCCCTTTTCCATCTCGGGAATCTTCTAATAATTTTAAAATATCTGAAGATTTCGCATAACTCAGTTGAATATATTCCGTTTGAATTGGTGCTAATTTTATTCGCTGTGCAATTGCTTTCGCTTCATCATCTTCCGCTTTAATCAGCTCAGAAACTGGTGCAATCCAAATCACATTACCGTTACGACGTTTATCCAAGTTTTTGGTTTTTAACACAATATCCAATGCTTGATCCCAAGGCACATCTTTTAAACGCAGGGTAATATTGCCTTGGACGGTATCAGCCGCAACCATATTGATTTCAGTAAAATCTGCCAATAACTGCAAGACACGACGAACTTCAATATCCTGAAAATCTAAAGAGATTTTTTTACCCGTGTAATGATTGGCTGCTTTTGGACGTAATGGATTTTTATCTTCTGGACGCTTCAGACTAACCGTCAACTTATTGTCCGATTGATACGCCATGTACTCATAGCTGCCTGAAGATTGAATGGTAATAGTCCCATTACCGCCATCATTATGTGCATCTACGGTTGATACAGGCGTTGCAAAGTCATTCACATTTAAACGGCGTGTCAAATGTGTAGGAATTTTATTTCCTAATGTACGAATAACAATTTTACTGCCTTGTTGTTGCACATCAATAGGGGTATTTCCACCCAGTAAATCAACAACCACTTGGCCTTCACCATTCGACCCACGATGGAAACCAATATTTGAAATCCCTTGTTGCTGACGCTGAGCAACTGGTTCAGCAACACTCGCAGCTTGTGCTGAATTGATTTTTAAAATAAAGGTATTGCCTTCAACACGTGTGGTAAATGCACCTGCATTGGCCAAGTTTACAGTCAAACGTGCACGCTGTGCATCTGAAGTTACATCCACTGAACTTGCTTCAGCGGTTGCGACAGCAATTGAACTTTGCTTTAAATTTTGCTGTGCTTTATCAAAATCCAACACCAAACGTGAAGGTTGATCCAACTGGTATGCCTGTGGTTGTGGTGGTAAACCATTAAACATCACCCGAATTTCAGTTCCCTGACCTGGAATCTGCATCGGCACAATATTGGTTACACTGACCTGTGCACTGGCAACTTGCATCATCGCCATTGCAACAGCACCCATCGAAAACTGACGAAACACCTGCTTCATTGTATTGCCATCCCCAAAAATAAAATCTTGTACAGTATTTTTCATTTTTTATTCCTTTAAGCTTATGGCGCTGGCCCAATTAAAATGAGACTTCTCGGACGTTCGACATACCCTTCTCGACCATCTGGAATAATCTCAATCAAATCAATTTGTGTCGGGGTAATATTGACCACTCGACCATGATTGAGCCCCATATAACTGCCACGTTGAATACGCTCAACCTCACCATCTGGTGTTTGAATTAAGGCCAAAGTCTGACCTGATTGATTACGCATGCTGCCTTTCATATTTAAGGTTTCAAGGGCATAGCTTTCCAAAGGTTGTGGCTGACGATTCAAGTTCGGATAAACGCGTTTACCCGCCATAATTTTCAGTTCTGCCGCGAGTGAGCTTGGTAAAAACGGACTCTTTAATGAATGCGCAGCATAATTAAAGGTCTCAACCGGTACAAAATCTGGCGCTGGCTCAATCGCCATCGGTTCCTGATTTCGAATATTGGCCATTTCCTGATTTACGACATCAATACGTGATTCACAACCTGCTAACAACATTACTGCAACAACAGAAAGTACCAATTTATTCATTTTCATTTTGGAGCCTCCCCTGTACTAGCTGCAGCTGTATCAGCAGCTTCAGTATTTCCAACATAGCGATATGTTTTGGCATTCAACACATAGTCAACTTTTGGAATATCTGAATTTTTTTCTTTATTTGCTGTCGCAATAATTGTGAAATTATGCAAAGTCACAATACGCGATAAACCGGCGATACCACTGACAAATGAACCAAAGGCATGATAATCCCCTGTTGCCTCAATACTGATCGGCTGTTCAATAAAGAATTCTTGTTTCACTTCTGGTTCAAGTCGAATAATTTTAAATTTCAACCCTGAATTCACACCAGTCAGGTTAATGTCTTCAACCAAGCCCGGAATTTCAGTTTCTTTCGGTAATTGTTCCAATTGCTGATTAAAACGCGCTTCCATATCTTGCAATTGCATTTCATATTGCTTCAAGTTACGCAGTTTTGAATCTTTTTCACGAAATTCATTTAATAAATTTTGTTCTTGCGCATTGGCATTGGAAATTGCATCAATCTTATTTTTAATCGCTAAAAAATAGCCCAAAATCGCCACAAGAATAATAATAAAGATCCAACAGGTGATTTTGACCGACAATGGCCAACTGCCATAGTTATTTGGATCTAAGGTATTAAACTGCTGCATGAACTTTTCAAGTGTCATTTTCTTTTTAGGCACGACGACAGCATCTTGATTCAATTGTTCAAATTCATCACGACTCATTTTGCAGCCTCCGGAGTTGGTGTTGCTGCAGTTTGTGCGTCAGATGTTTGCGCCGATGAAGCTGACTGTCCTGCATTTGCTGCTGGATCATTAATGGTCGGCTGCGCAATTTGCTCCAAATCAGCAGTCACAGTAAATGCACCATAAGATTCTTCTACGCGAGGAACCACTGACGTCGGCGCTTTGTCTTTTTTCTCTTCAGCCACAAGGAATGAGCTCATGAAGGCATTACGATACCAAGGTGATGCTTCCAAATTACGCAGTAAATCTGCAACAGTATTTGGACTTTCCGCACGCCCTTCGATCATAAATTTGTCGCCATTACGCTCAAATTTTGTGATGTACATATTGGCAGGTGTCACACGAACCAATTCATCTACAAGATGTACCGCGATTGGACGTTGACCTTGTAAGCCTTGAATCAGCTTCATGCGTTCAATAATGGCATTACGTTGTTCTTGCAAACCATCTAAAGACTTTAATTGAACATCTAAATTTTGGTTATGACTGATAATCAATTGGTTCGCTTGTTCTTGATCTTTTAATTTGTGATCAAAGTACAACCATGTTAAACCAACCCCAATTACCCCAATTAAGAAAGCCCCAATACAAAGTGCAATAAATTCTTTTTTTCGTTTCTCTCTTAGCTCATCACGCCAAGGGAGCAAGTTAATTTTTGCCATTAATCAAAACTCCTCAATGCTAGACCGCATGCCACCATGAGTGATGAGGCATCATTTTCAATTTTTTTAATATCAATTTGAGGTGAAAAACCCATTTGTAAGAATGGATTGGCAATCGTGACGCGGTAACCCAATTTTTGTTGAAGTAGTTTTGCAAGCCCCGGAATATTGGCATTCCCCCCTGCCAATAAAATATGGTCAATTTCGTTGAACTGTGAAGATGAGAAGAAGAACTGTAAAGAACGCGCTGCTTGTTGAACGACTGCTTCTAAGAAGGGTTCTAAGACTTCAACATCATAATCATCTGGCAAGGCACGTGTTTTTTTCGCACGACCCGCTTCTTCGAAAGACAATGCATAGCGATTTTGAATTTCCTGTGTCAACTGCTTGCCACCAAACACTTGCTCACGGGTATAAATCACTTTGTTATTCTGCATAACAGATAAGGTCGTCATACTATGACCAATATCTAAAATACCCACGGTATTTACACCCATTGGCAAAGTATCTGAGAAAACTTTAAATGCATTTTCAATTGCAAAGCTTTCTACATCGCCAATTTTTGGTGTCAGACCCGCAAGCTGAATGACTTCCGCACGCGCTTCAA
Source organism: Acinetobacter sp. YH12129 (assembly GCF_013418685.1). Classification (NCBI taxonomy): domain Bacteria; kingdom Pseudomonadati; phylum Pseudomonadota; class Gammaproteobacteria; order Moraxellales; family Moraxellaceae; genus Acinetobacter; species Acinetobacter sp. YH12129. The sequence goes on along the minus strand of NZ_VPBP01000001.1, from coordinate 104,747 downwards.
CATTTTCAATACGCGTAGCGACAAGTAAAACATTGACACGATTTGGATTAGATAGACGATCCGGCAAGACCTCAAAATCAAGGCTCGCTTCATCCAATGGGAAAGGAATATATTGCTCAGCATCATCACGAATCTGAATTTCACGTTCATCATCGTTCATATCTGCGTCCATTTCGATGATTTTTGTAATCACCATCGATGTTGGAACCGCTAAAGCTGCATTAGTGGTCTGCGTATTGGCCAAATTAATTGCGCGCTCTAAACAGTCACCGACAGCTTCCGGATTCAATATGTTCTTTTCAACAACACTTCCTTCTGGTAATGGGACCAAAGCATAGCTTTCTACCCAATACCGCCCACTCTTTACAGAAAGTTCCAAAACCTTAACAGAAGTCGAACTAATATCTACTCCTATTAACCCCTTATTTGGCTTACGATATAACCTGAGCACAATATAATTCCTATTATTTTTTTATCCCCAAAAAAATTAACCCACTAATTAGCATTGGTCTATAATTTTATACAGATACAATAACTCATCTAACAATCCGTATATCGAAAGGATATACTGACCACCAATTAGTTTGCCATTAGCTCTTATTAAAACTTACTTGTTATGAAAAAGCTATCTTGTTCAGGCCTTGTTCATCCATTTTTTTTGGCCATTATTATTATTTTGGTCGCAATTCCAATGGGTTTCTATGGCATGTATCTCTATATTGCCCCGTCTTTGCCTGAAATGTCCATCTTAAAAAAGGCTCCATTATTAAAACCCTTGCAAGTTTATAGTGCTGATAATGAGCTGATTGCAGAATATGGTGGCAAACTTTCGGTTCCTGTAGAGTACGACCAAATCCCGTCTCATTTCATTCATGGCTTTTTAGCTGCGGAAGATTCTTCGTTTTTTGAGCACAGCGGAATTAGTTTCAAAGGATTGGGACGTGCTGTCAGTGAAAGTATTACGGGTTCAGATGTGCAAACCGGTGGTTCAACCATTACCATGCAGGTTGCAAAAAACTATTATCTGACTCCAGAACGTACTTTAAAACGTAAACTGACTGAAGTTTTCCTTGCTCGAAAAATTGAACAGAATCTAAGCAAAGAAGAAATTTTAACGCTGTATGTCAACAAAATCTTTTTGGGCAAAAATGCTTACGGGATCGCTGCAGCTGCAAAAATTTATTATAACAAGAGCTTGCAAGATTTGAGTTTGGCTCAAATGGCAATGATTTCAGGCTTACCCAAAGCACCATCAAAATATAATCCTGTAGCCAACCCAAAACGTGCTTTAGAGCGTCGTAATTGGATTTTAGGACGTATGTTGCAATTGGGGTATATCAATCAATCTGAATATCAAAAAGCGATTGCTGAACCGATTAATCTCGATATGCCTGACCGCGGGGTCAGCAACAAATTCCCCTACGTCGGGGAAATGGTTCGCTCTGAGCTCGTAGAAAAGTTTGGCGAACAAGCGACAGATTCTGGCTATAAAGTCTATACCACCATCAACAGCCAACGCCAAGCCTATGCTGAGCAAGCTGTGCAAGATGGTCTTGAAGCTTACGATAGACGACATGGTTGGCGTGGTGCAGAAGCACATGATGAGCCATTAAAAAACTTTATTCCATATGCTAACACTTATCCTGCCCAAGTCACTAAAGTCAACAACACCAGTATCGAAGTGTTGATGCAAGATGGCAGTAGTGTGACTGTTCCATGGTCAGGTCTGTCTTGGGCACGTCCCTATCGCAATGCCAATAGTGTAGGCAATGCGCCAAGCAAAGCCTCACAAATTGTTAAAGTAAAAGATATTATTCGCCTACGTCCGAATGCTGATAAAAGCTCATGGGCTTTAGTGCAAATTCCAAAAGCGCAAGGTCAATTGATCGCACTCAACCCCAATAATGGTGGCATTGAAGCCATTGTCGGTGGTTATAATTTTTATCAATCTAAATTTAACCGTGCCTTACAAGGCTGGCGTCAGCCGGGTTCAACCATTAAACCCTTTGTTTATGCTTTAGCACTTGAACGTGGCATGACTCCGTATTCCATGGTCAATGACAATCCAATTACGATTGGCAAGTGGACGCCTAAAAACTCTGACGGTCGCTATTTAGGGATGATACCTCTACGCCGTGCCCTCTATTTATCACGTAACACAGTTTCAGTACGCTTATTACAAGTCGTCGGGATTGAACGTACTCGCCAATTATTTATGGATTTTGGCTTACAAGAAAACCAAATTCCAAGTAACTACACCATTGCTTTAGGTACCCCACAGGTGTTGCCGATTCAAATGGCGACAGGTTATGCGACTTTTGCCAACGGTGGATATCGTATTCAACCCCATTTTATTAGCCGTATTGAAGATGCTTATGGCAAAGTCATTTATCAAGCCAATCCTGAATATGCATGTATTCAATGTATCAATCAAAAGGACGAAGTTGAATCTGCAGATCCGACCACGCCGGATGATGAAGTGATTGAAGTCACCAATCAGGATAACAAGCCCGCTGAATCAAAAATTTCCGATACTGAAGCAGCAAACTATAAACAAGCTCAGCGGATTTTGAAGTCAAGTTCAGCCTTTGATATGGCGAACATCTTGCGTGACGTGATCCAACACGGTACAGGTCGTGCGGCATTAAAAATTGGTCGCGGTGATTTAGGCGGTAAAACCGGTACAACCAATGATGCAAAAGACGCGTGGTTTGCTGGATTTAATGGAAAATTGGTCACTGTGGCTTGGGTCGGTTTTGACCAACCCTCTACTTTAGGTCGCCGTGAATATGGTGGTGTTGCAGCATTGCCTATTTGGTCAGATTTTATGGCGAAATCACTTAAAGGCACACCTGAAGCTTGGGTGCGTTTAGACACCCATGCCAAGAATCCAATCAACCGTAATTCGGCTAAAGCGACTCAAGGTCAACCTGAACAAGATCGTGCAGCAACGCCACCAATGGCTCAACCGCTGTATCGTCCTGCTCCTGTTGCACCGAAGCCTCAGGCTTCGCAAAATGATTTTGACGACCTTCCTGGGTCTACTGAAACCAATCTTGCACCGACTCGAACTGCGCCTCCGCCAATGCAGCCTAAACCACAAGGTGCAGAGCATAAAACGGACGCACTTGATCATCTCATCGATCAAGTTCAGTAAATACTGCATAAAAAAAGCCCTCAAACGAGGGCTTTTTTATCACTTCCAATGCATTATTTCTTTTTAAAGAGATAAATTTGATACTGCGCTTGCAACTCAAATTGTTCATTTTTTTCTAGAGCTTCTCGACGCTCAGCTTTCACTTTATAGGCATAAGGCGTCATTGCAATTAAGTTTTTGAGATCCTGCTGAGAAAGTGACATTTTCGCTTGAACCACTTGTTCACTTTCCAATTCAAAATCATTCGCCAGTTGTTCCACAAATTTATGCGGTTCATGTAGTTTTACTTCTTCAAACAGGGCTTCACGCATTGCATAAAGATGCTCTGGCGCAGGTGTGACCACCATCAAGTGCCCTTCAGGCTTTAACACACGAAGGATTTCTTCTTGAGGAATAGGACTAAATAAACTCGTACACAAGTCAATCGAATGATCTAATACAGGTAAGGTTGCCCCTGTCCCAACCACCCAAGTCACCTCTTTATTCAGTTTAGCGGCCACTTGTACTGCATTTTTAGCGATATCGACACCCACACACTGTAATACTTCAGCTTGCATCGCATTGGTGTAATAGCCTTCACCACAGCCAATATCCAACAAGTTTTCAACCCTTAATTTTTGAATCAAAGCCACTACTGCCTGTTGCAAAGGTGCATAGTGACCTGCACTTAAAAATGCTCGACGCGCCTGTACAGATTCAGGCGTATCACCCGGGTTTTTACTGTGTTTATGTTGAACCACATGTAAATTGACATAACCTTGTTTTGCAACATCATAGCTATGATTATTTTCACAGCGCCATGTCCGCTCTGTGAGTTTCAATGCTTCACGGCATACAGGACACATCAACAGGTTCATCATTTACTCCACTATATTTTTGAAATAAAAAAACCGGCATCTGTGGGAGCAAATGCCGGTTTCGTTTATTTATTTGCTTAACGTAATTTTAAAGTCATTAGACCCAAAACTACCAGCATAATTGTGATAATCCAAAAACGAATCACCACCTGAGTTTCACGCCATCCCTTTTTCTCATAGTGATGGTGCAGCGGTGCCATTAAGAATACACGCTTGTTCCGCATACGCAGTGAGCCAATTTGCAAGAAAACAGAAATAGCTTCAACCACAAAGACACCGCCCATAATGGCAAAAACGATTTCTTGACGAACCATGACTGCGATCGTACCGAGCATCGCACCTAGAGATAAGGCACCGACATCACCCATAAACACTTGAGCTGGATGCGCGTTAAACCATAAGAATGCCAAACCAGCACCGATCATTGCCGCACAGATCACGACAAGTTCAGATGCGTATTTCACATAAGGGATATGTAAATAATCGGCAAAACGAACATCACCAGCCAGATAAGCAAATACACCTAAACCTGCGGCAACCAGAACAATTGGCATAATTGCTAGGCCATCTAAACCATCCGTTAAGTTCACAGCGTTAGATGCGCCGTTAATCACCAAATAAGTAAAGACAATAAAGCCAATACCGAGTGGAATAATAGACAACGGAATGCTAATTTCTTTAAAGAATGGAATCAGCAGATCCAACATATTTGAGGTATGTACTGGGTTTGCTTGCTGTGTCGCAATCACATAGAGCGCAATACCGGCGCCTAACGATGCTACAGAAGTCCAAAAGAATTTCTTCTTCGCAGGTAGACCGGCATTGTCTTTATAACGGATTTTAATCCAGTCATCGGCCCAGCCAACAGCACCAAAGATCACCATAACGCCAAGTACAATCCATACATAAGGGTTTGAAAGATCGGCCCAAAGTAAGGTTGAAATCCCAATAGACAGTAAAATCAACACACCGCCCATAGTCGGTGTGCCCATTTTTTTGGCATGATTTTCAGGTGCAAATGAACTGACTGCCTGACCATATTTGAGAGCTTGCAATTTGCGGATCATCACAGGTCCAAGCAACAGACCAATGGCCAATGCCGTTAAGACACTGAGTAGCGAACGAAGCGTTAAATAACGAACAACCTGAAACGAGCTGTGATAACCCGCAAGCTGCTCAAATAACCATAACAGCATTAAAGTTTCTCCATCAATTCAGCCATCAAAGTTTCCATGTGGGTATAACGAGAACCTTTAAACAGGAAACTCATGGACTGAGGCTGATGTGTTTTGACTAGACTAATTAATAACGGTAAAGCCTGTTCTTGAGTAAGAAAGGCCTGTAATTTTTTACCATATTGTGTACTGCGCGCGCCTTCTTGCACAGCAGGTGAAAACTCACCGACAGCAACGACAAATTGAAGACCAGAGTGTGAGACAAGATCACGTCCCAACATGTAGTGCTGCTGTGCAGCAGATGAACCTAACTCACCAATATCCCCAATGACCATGACTTTGATGCCATCTTGCTGCGCAAGTACATCAGCAGCAGCACGCATTGAGGTTGGATTTGCATTGTAAGTATCATCAATAAACAAATAATCTTTATGTTGAATAAAGTTTAGACGACCTTTGGCACCAGTTGCATGTTCAAGACCCACAACGATGTCATCTAAACTCACGCCAATCGATAACGCGAAAGCTGCGGCTGCAGTGGCATTTTGCACATTATGCTCACCCGCAAATGGCAGTTGAACAGAACGCGAACCTTGTGGCGTATTTAAGATAAAACGTGAAGATTGAGCCTGAAGCTCCGTCTCAGTCGCAAAGACATCCCCACCCTGACCAAAACTCATTACTTGCTCAGTTTGCACAGCTTGACGAATGGCATCTGTAAAATCATCTGCCGCAGGCACAATCGAAGTTCCTGTTTTCGCTATATGTGCATAAATTTCAGACTTGGCACGACAGATGCCATCACGCCCACCAAATTCACCCATATGAGCGGTGCCAATATTTAAAATTCCGGCAACCTGAGGCTGTACCAAATTTGAGGTGTAATCAATTTCACCTTTATGACTGGCACCAAGCTCCATCACGGCATACTGATGTTCTGGACGCAACTCAAGTAACATCATCGGCACACCAAGGTCATTATTTAAATTACCGCGCGTAATTAATGTTGGTGCAAGACGAGAAAGGATACTCCCGAGCATCTCTTTGGTTGTGGTTTTACCACTGCTTCCTGTCAAGGCAATGACTTTTAAAGCTGGGTTTTGGGCACGACGAAATGCACCCAAATGTCCAAGCGCCAAACGTGTATCTGCAACCACCAACTGACAAATATCCACATCGACCGGATGACTCACAATGGCAATTTCACAACCCTTTTCAGCCACTTGAGCAAGGAAGTCATGCGCATCAAAGCGTTCACCTTTCAGGGCAAGAAAAGCATCGCCTTGCTCTGCATGACGTGAATCGGTCAAAATTCGTTTCACAGGACCTGTCGGCGCTTGATTATTATGCCAGTGACCTTGTGTCGCTTGAACCAACTGTTCGGCAGTCCATGGTTCTAATGGAACCGTACTGGTCGTTGAAGTATGCATATCTGTTTCCTATTGCGCTGGATAAGCCGAGTCAGTGTTGTGATGCTGTGAATCAATCGCTGATTTCACTTCCACCACATCATCAAACCAATGTCGAACTCCATCAATTTCTTGATAGTTTTCATGGCCTTTACCAGCAATCACCACAATATCACCCGCTTGCGCATGGTTGACTGCGAATTTAATCGCTTCACGGCGGTCATGGATTTCATGGACAGTTTTTCCAGTGAAATCAATACCAGCCTTCATATCTGCAAAAATTTGTTCTGGGTTTTCAGTACGTGGATTATCTGAGGTAATCAACGCAATATCTGCATGGTTTAATGCCGCTTGTGTCATCAATGGACGCTTACCACGGTCACGATCACCACCACAGCCAAACACCGCCCATAGCTGTTGCGATACATGACGTTTTAAAGTCTGTAACACTTGAACTAAGGCATCTGGTGTATGTGCATAATCCACCACAAACAGGCGCTCATCATCACGGATCACTTGCATACGACCCGGCGCACCTTTTAACTCAGGCGCAGTTGCGATCAAGGCAGATAAGTCAAAACCCGCTTGCTCCGCTGAAATTAAGCTCGCCACAATATTTTCAATATTGAAGTGTCCCAATAATGGACTTTGCACCACAAATTCAGCTTGAGCAGTACGCAATTTAAATTGTGCGCCCGTTAAGCTGTATTGAATATCCGTCACTTGATAATCCGCAGCCTGACGCGTTGAATAAGTCAAAATTTTAGGCTGAGCCGGGTTTTGGCGCGCGGCATTCAGCATCACTTCGGCATGTTTATCATCGAGATTGATGACTGCAACTTTGAGCGATGGAAACTGAAACAAACGTGATTTCGCTTCAGCATAGGCTTCAAGGGTTTTATGATAATCCAAATGGTCACGACTTAAATTGCTATATGCGGCAATTTCAATTGCACAGCCATTTAATCGACCTTGTTCTAATCCGTGCGAACTTGCCTCAATGGCAGCAAACTCTGCCCCCTCAAGTGCATAGGTATGCAACGCATTTTGCATATGCAACGCATCTAAAGTGGTGTGAGAAGAGGCTTCTAAATTCGGTAAAATTCCGTTACCAGTGGTTCCCATCACTGCACATTTTTTGCCTTGCAGCATGAGTAATTCAGCGATTAAACGAGAGATCGTGGTTTTACCATTGGTACCCGTCACTGCCAAAATTCGTGCAGCTTGAGCTGGTTGGGTCGCCTGTAAATATTGCTTTTGCCACTGCCCCATCAATTGACGCACATCCGCGATCACGACACTTTGATCCAAGCCCAAATCAGTTTCTGAAATGACTGCCAACGCGCCATTCTCTAACGCTGCACGTGCAAATTGTGCTGTTTTTTCAGGTTGCGAAAACGAAGTCAGGGCAATAAATATTTGCCCTGCTGTAATTTTGCGACTATCCAGATTGAAGCCCTGAAAGGATTGCGACATCCATTCAGCGGGCTGTTCAACGGTGTATAGATCTTGAAACGTAATTTTCATTCATCACCTATTACTGGATCTTAGGAGTGTCTAAAGGTTTATCTAAAGGTACGTTCATTAAACGTAAAGATTCTTGCATTACACGAGCAAAAACGGGTGCAGCCACCAGGCCACCGTAATACTGACCTGTTGGGTTTTCCACCACAACAATCATGGCCAAACGTGGATCACTCACTGGTGCGACACCAGCAAAGAGTGCACGATATTCTGAAGTCGAATAACCTTTACGGTCTGCACGTAATTTATGTGCTGTACCAGTTTTACCTGCCACGCGATAACCCGGAATATTGGCTTGACGTGCCGTACCACCCGGTAAGGTCACCGCTTCCATCATTAAAAGCACTTGATCAGCAATTTTAGGGTCAACCATCTGCTCACCTTTCGGCTTTTCCTCAAGCTTGTACAAGCTCAGTGGCATTTTGACGCCTTTGTTGGCAATCATGGCATAAGCATCAGCCAGTTGGAGCACTGTAGCGTTCAAACCATAACCATAAGCCATGGTTGCTACTTCTGACACATTCCATTTGCTCTTCGGCAAAATCAGACCAGCACTTTCACCGGGGAATTTCACTGCTGAACGTTGACCAAAGCCAAGACGTTGATAGAAGGTCGGCAATGTTTCATAAGGGAGAGATAAAGCGATTTTTGCCACACCAACGTTAGACGATTTTTGAATAATGCCGCCCAAAGTCAAAGGACCATAGTTATGCGTATCTCGAATAGTATGATTCCCAACGCGCATTGAACCCGGTGTGGTATTTACAACTGTATTTGCCGTGTATTTGCCGCTTTCCAACGCCATTGCCACGGTCATTGGCTTCATGGTTGAACCTGGCTCAAAAGAGTCAATCGCACCACGGTTACGCATGGCATCTTTATTTAAAACGCCTTTTTTATCGTTCGGGTTGTACGACGGCCAAGAGGTCATCGCCAAAATTTCACCTGTTTTGACATCCACGGCAATCGCGGTTGCAGAACGTGCGTTATTGGCTACGCCGGCTGCAGTCAACTCACGATACATAATGTATTGCAAACGTGAATCAATACTCAGCGTGATATTTTCACCCGACTCAACCTCTTTCACGATCTCAGGGTCTTTAACGCGGTTGCCTTTTTTATCTCGGACAATTTGCTGCGCACCATCTACGCCTGCAAGACGTTCATTCAATTGCATCTCTAAACCTTCGATGCCCATACCCTCACTATTGGTTAAACCAATAATTTGTGAGTTTGGCTGAGGCTGTGGATAGTAGCGCTTATAGTTTTTCTCGGTATATACCCCCTGAAAGTCACGTTTCATGATCAATTCAGCTTGTTGTGGTGGCACTTCTTTCTTTAAAACTAAATAACGTGAACGTGGACGCTCATTCATTTTGCGTCTCAATTCAGCACGATCCATCCCTACAGCATCAGCGAGTTCATCTAAATTCAGATTTTTATCTGGTAATTGACGTTTTAACTTACGATTGTTTGGATCTTTAGCCAATTCGGCCGTAATTTCTTCAAAGAGTTTTTTATTGTCAAAATAATCACGTGGATCGATCACGATTTTCATGATCGGAGTACTAATGGCTAAAGGAACGCCGTGACGGTCATAGATTACACCGCGCATGGCTTTTAAGGTTTCAGTTCTTAAAATTTTGGCATTGGCTTTATTTTGTAAAAAGTCTTTATTGATGATTTGTACATAAAAAGCCCGCCCGACCAATGCAATAAAGCACAGTAAAACCACTGCCCACATCAAGTGATAGCGCCACATCTCCACCGAAATGGCTGTACGACCAGTAACAGACTGCTGTTTTTTACGCGGAGTTTGTTTGTTTCTCTTTTCAACCATGTGACCGGCAGCCTATTTTTTCTGTTCTGGAGTTTGTGGCAATGAAATAACAACGGTTTGTGCAATAGGAGGCGAATACATCCGTAATTGGGTAACTGCACGTGTCCCAATTTGGGCTGTTGCACCAAAAGTTTGTTGTTCGATCAGCAAACGTCCCCATTCTGCATTGAGGTCATCCCTTTCACGCATATAGGTACTCAATTGACGATAATCTTGTCGATATTCAAAGACTTGAAATACAACCATAATCGCACTCACAAAAACCAAGAGCAATAAAATGCCGTATGTAATGATTTTCTTCGACTGCGATTGATCAGAGTTTTTTTCGATTGCTTCGGTTTTCATTCTTTGCCTTTTAAGCTAAACGCTCTGCCACACGAAGCCAAGCACTACGAGATCGTGGATTGGCTTTAACTTCTTCTTCACTTGCTTTAATTCGTGACACTTTTTTTAAGCGGCGGGTATCTTCGCGTTTTTGTGGCAAACCCCAGCCTGTGTCTTCTGCAAGTGTAGATTCTTTTTGAATAAATTGTTTAATTAAACGATCCTCTAAAGAATGGAAACTGATCACTGCCAGAGTGCCTTCAGGTTTCAGCATCTCCACCGCTTGAGGTAAGAAGATATCAATATCGTCGAGTTCTTTGTTAATAGCAATACGAATTGCTTGGAAAGTTCGTGTCGCTGCATGTTTATTTTTTTCCCATTTCGGGTGGGCAACTTTTACGATTTCTGCCAATTGAGCTGTAGTTTCAATATACCCTGCCGCTTTAATCGCTTTGGCAATACGGCGGCTATAACGCTCTTCACCATATTTAAAAATAATATTGGCCAAATCTTCTTCTTCAATATCAACCAACCACTCTGCGGCTGTTGGACCTTGTGAATTGTCCATACGCATATCAAGTGGGCCATCTTTCATAAAGCTAAAGCCACGCTCTGCTTGGTCTAGCTGCGGAGATGATACCCCTAAATCCGCCATAATACCGTCTACCAAGTCGATACCACGACTACGCAGTTCCTCTTTTAAATCGGCAAAACTAGCGTGAATGATTTTAAAACGCGCATCTTCTTGTTCTAATTCTGCTGCAACAGCCAACGCTTGCGGATCTTTATCAAAGGCATAAACACGTGCGTTTTCATCTAATTTAGACAGTAATAAACGCGTATGACCACCACGCCCAAATGTGCCATCTACGAAAATTCCTGTATTGCGATCTGCCAGTAAAGCATCAACAGTTTCATGAAGTAATACAGAAATATGCGACATAAGGGTTCGTTCAACACAGCTAAAAATGTAACTGCACATTATTACCTTGTTTTAGCAAAGCTCCAAACGTCTTTTTGTACAGAAATATTACTTTCCATAGAGAAAACCGTTTTTATTTTTTGCCATCCATTAAAAAACCTCCCGAAGGAGGTCCTTGTACATCTCAAATCATAGATTTCGATGCATTAACGCTTGTTATTGTAGATCTGATCGAAGATCGCACCATTCACAAAATGTGTTTTTTGTGCTTTTGCCCAGCCACCAAAGACTTCATCAATAGTAAAAGTTTTTAAAGGTGGGAATTGAGTTTTATATTTTGCTAAAACTGCTGCATTACGTGGACGATAGAAATGACGAGCAGCCATCTCTTGACCTAATGGAGAATAAAGATAATTGATATAGCCTTGAGCTAACCATTTATTACCATTCTTATCGACAGTTTTGTCTACGATCGCCACTGAAGGCTCAGTCAAAATCGACATCGATGGATATACGATATCAAATTTATTTTTACCCAAAGTTTTTTGAGTAACTAAAGCTTCGTTTTCCCAAGTCAATAACACATCACCAATACCACGTTCTGCAAATGTAGTCATCGATGCACGTGCCGCAGAGTCCATTACTTTTACGTTATGGTACATCTTACCCACGAAATCTTTGGCTTTCGCTTCATTACCACCCGGCTGTTTCAAAGCATAACCCCAAGCTGACAAGTAAACCCAACGTGGGAGACCGCCAGTTTTTGGGTTTGGGGTAATAATTTGTACGCCCGGTTTGGTTAAATCAGACCAATCTTTAATATGTTTCGGGTTGCCCTTACGCACCATGAAGACAATCGTTGACGTATATGGCGCTGAGTTATGTGGAAACTCTTTTTGCCAACCCGGCTGAATCTGACCAGACTTTACAATTTCTTCGATGTCATTGGCCAAGGCCAAAGTCACGACATCACCTTTTAAACCATCAACCACGGATCGGGCTTGTTTACCTGAACCACCATGTGATTGTTTAAATGCAACCGTTTTACCGGTACGCTCTTTCCAATATGCACCAAATGACTTATTAAATTCGTCATAAAATTCACGCGTTGCATCATAAGAAACGTTTAAAAATTCACGATCAGCGGCCTGAGCAGACGCTGAGAAAGCAACACCAGTGGCAAGCAACGCGGCACTGAGCCACGCCTTAAATTGAGTTTTCATAACAGCCAGCATAAAGTTATATTCAATACTGCTAAATATATGAAATAAAGTCATAAATCGCAATTGCAGCAAGTTTAGACCCTTTTGCTGAATACAGCTAACGCAGCGAATTTAATTGTCTGTTTTTCATATTAAAATACACAAAAACAATCTACTTATTGCCTATATATAGATTTTTATGCATTACATATGCAAAAAACGGATAATCTAGATTATCCGTTTTTACAGCGCACATTATAGTGGGTCGTTTTACTCTTTATTCTTTTCACTATAGATTTGATCAAAAATCGCACCATTCACAAAATGTGTCTTTTGCGCTTTAGCCCAACCGCCAAACACTTTATCAATGGTAAAGGTTTGAACTTTCGGGAACTGAGCAGCATATTTTGCAGTGGCTTTTGCATCGCGAGGGCGGAAGAAATATTTACCTGCCAGCTTTTGGCCATTAGGTGAATATAGATAGTTCAAATAACCCTTCGCCAAATTTCGATTACCATTTTTGTCGACAGTTTTATCTACTACAGCTACTGAAGGTTCAGCTAAAATTGAAATAGACGGACAAACAATGTCATATTTATCTTTGCCTAAGCCCTGAGTTGCTAACAGTGCCTCATTTTCCCAAGACAGCAAGACATCTCCAATGCCACGCTCAGCAAAGGTCGTGAGTGATCCACGTGCGCCAGAATCCAATACTTTAACATTACTATAGAGTTTTTTCACCAATTCTTTGGCTTTGGCGTCATTGCCACCCGGTTGTTTTAAAGCATATCCCCATGCTGATAAATAGATCCAACGCGGTGCCCCACCAGTTTTTGGATTTGGCGTAATAATTTCAACACCCGGTTTGGTCAGATCATTCCAATCTTTAATTTTTTTCGGGTTGCCCTTACGCACCAAAAATACGATTGTTGAGGTATACGGTGCAGAATTATGTGGAAATTGTTTTTGCCAATTTTTATTGATTTGTCCGGTCGCCACAATTTCATCAATATCATTAGCCAATGCCAAAGTGACAACGTCTGCTTGCAAACCTGTTGCCACTGCACGAGCTTGTTTGCCAGAGCCACCGTGAGATTGTTTAAAATTAATCTCTTGCCCTGTATGTTTTTTCCAATATTGTCCAAATTCTTGGTTATATTCCTGATAAAACTCACGTGTTGGATCATATGAGACTTTTAGAAATCTTTTGCGGCATACACCTGTACCGCTACCCCACCCAACAATGCGAAAATGCCCGATGCTATTATTTTTTTCATCTGCTCAAACTCAAATTGATCTTGAGAGCACTATATAAATCAAAAATAACTTTAACAATCAGCTATCTATAATATAAATTCAAATCTATTTCTTTTTTAAAGATATCTAAAAATAACGTATTTAAAGCTTTAATTCTGCTAATACAGCAACAATCAGAAGCGATCTCCATGCTATCTTCATAGTTGTTTGCTAAAACATCCGAAAATCTGGAGAAAACAGTCTATTTAGGTAATCCCAGTACAGACTTTTTAGTTTTTTTGTAAAAATTGTGACGTAGTTCTACTTTTTAATTACGAAAGATGGTTAAATCGTAGTCTAAATATTAAAACTATTTTGCAAATAAAAAGTTCCATCACCAAAACTAGGGGGAGATTTGGACATGAAATTTTCATACGCGCTATGCCTAGGCTTAAGTTTAAGCGTGACTGCACAGACTGGATTTTGTGCTGCAACCAGCACCGCATCGAATAACAAACTTACGATGCCTGCTGAACGTACCTCATTGATCGAAAAAGCGATTAATCAGCAAAAATCTGAAGGTAAAGGCCGTACAGACGATAATTTAAAAGTACTTACGTCTATTAAAGCTGCACCGACTCAAAGTTTCTTTGCATCACAAAACCAAAGTTTTTCTCGTTTTGTTCAAGCCATTTTTTCTGGTAGCAACTCATAACGACATCAGCATACTGATGCTGTCCAAGCTATTGTTTTAGACGAGTTCCCCTACTGTCGTCTAAAAAATACTAAAAAACGCCTGATCATTCAATGTTGAATTAAGCATTAAGTGATCAGGCTTTTTCGTTATAATAGATCCCAATTTACATTCTGATTAAAAGCTGATTATGACTGTTCGTACTCGTATCGCACCTTCTCCTACTGGTTTCCCGCATGTTGGGACTGCTTATATTGCATTGTTTAACTTATGTTTTGCGAAGCAACATGGCGGTGAATTTATTCTTCGTATTGAAGATACAGACCAACTGCGCTCTACCCCAGAATCTGAGAAAATGATTTTAGATTCATTGCGTTGGTTAGGTTTGAACTGGTCAGAAGGTCCAGATGTAGGTGGCCCTCATGCGCCATACCGTCAATCTGAACGTATGGACATTTATAAACAATATGCTTTGGAACTGGTTGAAAAAGGTCATGCATTCTACTGCTTCGCAACAGCAGAAGAACTCGATCAAATGCGTGCGGAACAACAAGCGCGTGGTGAATCACCGCGTTATGACGGTCGTGGCTTAAAACACACTGCAGAAGAAGTGGCACAGCGTTTGGCTGCTGGTGAACCGCATGTCATTCGTATGAAAGTGCCTGAAGAAGGGATTTGTAAATTTAATGACTTACTGCGTGGTGAAGTCGAAATTCCTTGGGCGCAAGTTGACATGCAAATTCTACTGAAAACCGATGGTTTACCGACGTATCACTTGGCAAACGTGGTTGATGACCATTTAATGGAAATCACTCACGTAATTCGTGGTGAAGAATGGATTCCATCTGCGCCTAAACACCAATTGTTGTACAAATATTTTGGTTGGGACATGCCTGTACTTTGCCACATGCCGCTGTTACGTAACCCAGATAAATCAAAACTGTCTAAGCGTAAAAACCCAACCTCAATTAACTACTACAAAGACATCGGCGTTTTACCTGAAGCATTATTGAACTACTTAGGCCGTATGGGTTGGTCAATGCCAGATGAAAGTGAAAAATTCACTTTGGCTGAAATGATTGAACACTTTGACATTCAACGTGTATCACTAGGCGGTCCAATCTTTGATGTTGAAAAGTTGAACTGGTTAAATGGTCAATGGATTAAAGGTTTAACACCAGGTCAATTGCTCGACACCCTGCTTGCTTGGAAATCAGATCGTAATACCTTGGAAGAAATTGCGGCTGCGATTCAACCGCGTATTAATTTATTGTCTGAAGCAGTGAATTGGGCAGGTTTTTATTTTAACCAATTCCCAACACTCAGCAAAGAACAGTTTGAAAGCAAAAAATTGACCGAAGAACAAGTTCGTCAAAGCCTTCAATTTGCCATTTGGCGTCTAGAAAGCATGTTCACTTGGAACAATGACACCGTCAGCCAAACTTTGATGGATTTGGCGAACCAAATGGACATTAAACTTCGTGACTTCATGCCAACCTTCTTTATTGCTATTGCTGGTTCGACATCTTCGACACCGGTTATGCAATCAATGGTAACCATTGGTCCTGATTTAACCTTTGCTCGCTTACGTCATGCACTTGAAATTGTGGGCAGCCCGAGTAAAAAAGAAACAAAAGCATGGGAAAAACTCAATGAAAGCTTAAAACTGCCGAAAAATGATGCAGTTGATGAAGCTTAATTGATTTTTTAGTTGACGGATGGGCGTTATCCCCCTAATATAGCGCCCATACCGAGAGATGGTGTCAACCAACTCTAAGTTGCCTCAAATTGTCCCTATCGTCTAGAGGCCTAGGACATCGCCCTTTCACGGCGGTAACCGGGGTTCGAATCCCCGTAGGGACGCCATATTCAAGGTGATGCAAATCATCTTATAAAAAACCCAAGCATTATGACTTGGGTTTTTTATTGCCTAAATTTTATCTGATTTAAATTTACGGTATTTTTGCTTTCTGCGTCATTCTGATTAAAATAAACCATAGATTAAAATTATGGAGTTGCAATGCAATACCGTTGCCCTAAATGTCAAAGCCCTAAAATTATGCCTCTTGCGCAAGCAGGCCAGCCTGTTGCTCGTCCTGTCGTGCCTAAAAGCCTGATTATCCTCATCCCTGCGGTATTTATTCTTTTACTGTTGGTGATTATCAGCATCGCAATGTGGATTTTTGGTGACGGTGCAGGTACTACATTACAAACTGCGACTGTTGTTGTATTTATTGCTTGCTTGATTGCTGGCTTCATGTTCTATCGCGACCTGCCAGATTTCAAAATTTCAATGCAAGGTTTTATGCAATCACAGAAAAAATGGAAATGCCGCGAATGTAATCATGAGTGGGAAATCTAAGCCGGCCATTTAAATTACATCAGCATTAGTGCTGATGTGATTCATCATGAGAATGCGCGTGATCATCTTGATGATGCCCATGTGCATGATCAGACTTTTGGGTATGTTGGTGTACCACACATTCATCTTCTTCGATTTGTAATGTCATCTCCGTGATTCCATGTTCATGTTGCAACATTTCAATCGCCTCAAAATACAAGGCATTACGATCGGCTTCAGGTGCAAAGAGATGAACTGTCAAATGCACATTCTTTGATGTTATTGCCCAGACCTTTAACTGGTGAATACTCTCTACCCCATTGAGTGCCAATAAATCATTGCGTAACTTTTCTATGTCAATTTCTTCAGGCACGCCTTCTAATAAAATATTGATACTTTGTTTGAGTAAAATCCAAGTCCTTGGTAAAACCCAAAAGCCAATGAGCACCGCAATTAGTGTATCGACCCACATCCAGCCCGTAAAATAAATAATCGCTGCACCAATAATTACACCAACCGAACCTAGGGCATCACTCAACACTTCTAGATACGCCCCCTTCACATTCAAGCTTTCTTGTGAACTGGAAAATAAAATACGCATCGAGATTAAGTTAATGATCAAACCAATAACGGCGACCATCATCATGCCCATACTTTGAATTTCTGGCGGTGTTGAAAAGCGCTGATAGGCCTCATACAAAATATAAATCGCCACCACAAATAGCATCAAGGCATTAAACAAGGCTGCCAAAATTTCAAAACGCTGATAGCCAAAGGTGCGTTTGTTGTCAGCAGGAAGCTTGCCAATTTTGATCGCGACCAATGCTATGGCAAGGGCTGCGGCATCGGTGAACATATGTGCCGCATCTGACAATAGCGCCAAACTTTGCGTCATAAATCCTGCAATGACTTCAATAATCAAAAACGTCGTGGTCAGTGCTAAGGCAAAACTTAATTTTTTGACATTCCCTTCCGTCACAACGGCATGGCTGTGGTCATGCCCATGATGCTCACTCATTATTTTCTGACCTTTATAAATTATATATTCTTCAGTCTTGAGCTTAACAGGTGCAGTAAACGTAATAAAATTACATTATTCAACCTTCAGTACTACGTTTTACCTTCAAACTTTAAAACTGCTTTTTTCAGCATCTACTTTCAATTTATTAAAAATAATTTTTCGCGATCTAGATGACTGAAATCACTTATAAATATTTTTCAATACCTATTCACATATCATGACAAGCATGCTAATTTTCATCTTAAGTGTGATCTGTTTAAAACAATTAAATCATTCATCGCAGCGCACGAATGACTGCAATTAATATTTTTATTAATCAAGTGGTTATATTTAGAAACAAGGAGTTTAACAATGATGATACAAGCTCTGAAAAAAATCTATGCACTGTTGTCACAACAGATGAATCCAAAGTTGCAAGGAATGCATCTTTCGATTCCAGAAGCCGAAGGTGATTACGCCCAAGGGACTTATTTTGAAATTCTTGCGGCTCAACACCATCAAGACTTTCTCAGTCACCATACTATGGATTCAGCAGACCAATCCCCTACTGACTATCGCAATGCCATGTGGAATTTTTTAAGTGCCGCATTAAAAGGTCATAAAGATGCCCAATATCGCTTAGGTCTCGGTTATTTACGTGGAGAACTCGGCTTAGACCGCAATTATGAACTTGCAGAGCTTTGGCTCAGTAAAGCGGCTGCACAAGGCCATGAACAAGCAGACTACGTCTTACATCATGCCTATGAAGACATTGTCGTATAGTCATTGCATTCTAAGTAATAAAAAACCAGCCCGCAGGCTGGTTTTTTTATTTTAAAACTGGAACTTAGTTGCCAATTTTGCGGTATTTTTGACGCTTTGCAACTAGGTCATCACCATCACGTTTACGACGGTATTCTTCAAATTCATGGTAGTTACCTGTGAAGAATTCAGGGGTTTCACCTTCAAATGACAAGATGTGCGTTGCAATACGGTCGAGGAACCAACGGTCATGCGAGATCACCATTACAGTCCCTGGGAATACCAGAATGGCATCTTCAAGCGCACGTAAAGTTTCGATATCCAAGTCGTTTGATGGTTCATCGAGTAAGATAACGTTTGCGCCCATTTGCAGGATTTTCGCAAGTTGTAAACGGTTACGTTCACCACCTGACAATTGACCTACACGTTTTTGCTGATCTTGACCTTTGAAGTTAAAGCGACCGATATACGCACGAGATGCGATTTCGTATTCACCAATTTTCAAGATATCTAAACCGCCAGAAACTTCTTCCCAAACAGTTTTGTTGTCATCTAAGGTGTCACGAATCTGACCAACATAAGCCACTTTAACAGACTCACCCAGTGTAACTGTACCTGTATCTGGTTGTTGTTCGCCTGTCATCATACGGAATAATGTGGTTTTACCCGCACCGTTTTCGCCCACAATACCTACAATTGCAGCAGGTGGTACAACGAACGATAAATCTTTATAAAGTGTACGGTCACCAAAGGATTTACTAATACCTTCAACTTCTACAACCTTGTTACCTAAACGTGGACCAGGTGGAATGTAGATTTCAGACGTTTCGTTACGCTGTTGGAATTCGCGTGAGTTAAGCTCTTCAAAACGCTCCATACGCGCTTTGTTTTTCTTTTGCTGACCTTTGGCATTTGAACGAACCCATTCAAGTTCTTTTTTCAATGCTTTAGCAAAAGATTCTTCTTGCTTCTGTTCTTGCTCTAAACGAGCATTTTTCTGCTCTAACCAAGAAGAGTAGTTGCCTTGGTATGGAATACCCATGCCGCGGTCAAGCTCAAGAATCCACTCTGCCACATTATCCAAGAAGTAACGGTCATGGGTAATCGCAACGATCGTACCTGGGAAATCTTTCAAGAAACGTTCTAACCAAGATACTGATGAAGCATCCAAATGGTTCGTCGGTTCATCTAGAAGTAGCATGTCTGGTTTAGACAATAACAAACGGCAAAGTGCAACACGACGGCGCTCACCACCAGACAACTTAGATACATCTGCATCCCAAGCTGGAAGATTCAACGCTGCAGCAGCCTGATCCATTTGGTTGACAATGTTATGTGCATCCCATGAATGGATAATCGCTTCTAACTTCTCTTGTTCTTTTGCAAGTGCATCAAAGTCAGCATCTTCTGCTGCATATTCTGCAAACACTTCATCAAGACGCGCCAAAGCATCCAACGGTTCACGTAAACCGTCTTCAACGTTACCACGAACGTCTTTGCTTTCATCCAATGGCGGCTCTTGTTCAAGGTAACCAATTTTGATACCCGGTTGAGCACGTGCTTCACCTGAGAAATCTTTATCTACGCCCGCCATAATACGAAGCAAGGTAGATTTACCTGCACCGTTTAGACCAAGCACACCAATTTTTGCGCCTGGGAAAAATGATAAAGAGATGTCTTTCAGGATTTCGCGCTTAGGCGGAACCATCTTCGACACACGGTTCATCGTGTAAATATATTGGGCCACTTAGGACTCCTCAATAGTCAAAACATATACGGAACAACACAAAGTTGCCCCTGCTCAATTGAGCGAAAAAATAATCGGCTATTATACGCATAAAGTCGTGAAAAAATAAGGTTTCGCACACGCCTTCAATGCATTGTTACAAGTTTAATGGCGAACAAAATTTAAACATGCGTTTTTAAGCATGATTTCGCTCATCTTTAGCTGAAAATTTTTCAACAATATGAATAATTATGATATTAATTTTAGAAATAAAGCACTTTTATTCATATATAAAAATGATAGACTGTTTAAAAAACTAGCTCACTTAGATGAAGTAATCATGACCTATAAAGACGAAACTTTAGCAATTCACGCGGGGTATACACCGGAGCCAACCACCAAAGCGGTTGCGGTGCCAATTTATCAAACCACCTCATATTCATTTGATAACACGCAGCATGGTGCTGATTTATTTGACTTAAAAGTTCAGGGTAATATTTATACCCGCATTATGAATCCAACCACCGCGGTACTTGAACAGCGTGTTGCAGCGCTCGAAGGCGGTATCGGCGCATTAGCTTTAGCCTCTGGTATGGCGGCCATTACATATGCGATTCAAACCATTGCTGAAGCAGGCGACAATATCGCTTCAGTTTCGACCCTATATGGCGGCACATATAACCTGTTTGCCCACACCCTGCCGAAACAAGGCATTGAAGTTCGCTTCTTTGATTATCAAAACCCCGAAGCGCTGCGTAGCCTCATCGATGACAAAACCAAGTTGGTCTTTGTCGAATCTATTGGTAACCCATTGGGCAATATTATTGACCTCGAAGCAATTTCGAAAATTGCGCACGAATATGGCATACCTGTGGTGGTCGACAATACCGTTGCTACTCCTGTCCTGCAAAAATCATTTGAATTTGGTGCCGACATTGTGGTGCATTCATTGACCAAATATATTGGTGGTCATGGTAATTCGATCGGCGGCATCATCGTCGATAGCGGCAAGTTCCCTTGGGGCAAATATCCTGAACGCTTTAAATCACTGAATACCGCTGATCCAAGCTACCACGGGGTGAATTATGTCGAAGCCTTAGGTGAAGCAGCCTACATTGCTCGTGCGCGCGTGGTACCACTGCGTAATACGGGCGCTGCGATCAGCCCGCACAATGTGTTTTTGATCTTACAAGGTTTGGAAACCTTAAGCCTGCGCATGGAACGTCATACAGAAAATGCGCAAAAAGTGGCTGAATATTTACAAGCGCATCCAAAAGTAAAATGGGTTAACTACGCTGGCCTAAAAGACCACCCACAACATGCTTTGGCGCAAAAATATGTCAAAGGCAAACCATCTGCGATTCTTTCCTTTGGGGTCCAAGATGGCCTTGCAGGTGGCACACGTTTCATCGATGCCTTGCAGTTGTTTACTCGCCTTGTGAATATTGGTGATGCCAAAAGTTTAGCCTGCCATCCCGCGACCACGACACATCGTCAGCTCAATGAAGATGAACTCAAAGCAGCCGGTGTCAGCATTGATATGGTTCGTTTATCGATTGGGATTGAACATGCAGATGACTTGATTGCCGACTTAGAACAAGCCTTAGCTGCTGTTTAAAGCATAATTGCACAATCCACAGGTCTTATTTTTAAGACCTGTTTTTATTTCCATTTCATTTAAATAACCACTCCCACATAATCCGCCTTCCAACTTTGGGTATCTATGGCCCTGCTTCTATATTTATTTACAATTTTATTTATCTTGAAAATCGACTTTTTTAGGTTGCAACGATGTTGATAAAAGCACTTCTCTTTCACATATTTATGTGTTAAAAATTGAGTAAATAGGGATTTTAATTTAGAGTAAAAACTCTAAATATTATTTTATTATCAATTACTTATCATATGGCTTTTTTTGAATAAAACGCTATCATACCGCTGACTTAAAACAGCCCTGCACATAGCGTTGTCGGGCCGATAAATGAATACAATAAAACTGATTTAACAGGGAACCTCATCGTGAATTCAAGACTTGAGAAACGTTTCGTTGACCGTGTCAACGGTAAGACCATTTTAATCACCGGTGCATCAAGTGGTATCGGTTTAACCACAGCGCATCGCCTTGCCAACGCAGGCGCACATGTTCTACTGGTTGCACGTACCAAAGAAACTCTTGATGCCGTAAAAGCTGAAATTGAAGCCACTGGCGGTAAAGCCGATGTTTTCCCATGTGACCTCAATGATATGGACTCCATTGATGCTGTGGCACAACAAATCCTCGCTTCCGTCGATCATATTGATATCTTAATTAATAACGCTGGCCGTTCTATTCGTCGTGCCGTACATGAATCAACCGATCGTTTCCATGATTTTGAACGTACTATGCAGTTGAACTATTTTGGCGCGGTACGTTTGGTGATGAATTTACTGCCGAAAATGATGATTCGTCGTGAAGGTCATATCATCAACATCAGTTCGATTGGTGTATTGGCCAATGCAACACGCTTCTCTGCCTATGTTGCGTCTAAAGCCGCATTAGATGCTTTTAGCCGTTGCCTGAGCGCTGAAGTTCACTCGCATAATATTGCCATCACGTCGGTCTACATGCCATTGGTGCGCACGCCAATGATCGCTCCAACCAAAATTTATAAATACGTTCCAACGCTTTCTCCAGAACAAGCGACTGACCTGATTGCCTATGCCATCGTGAAACGTCCAAAGAAAGTGGCGACCAATTTGGGCCGTTTGGCTTCGATCACTTACTCCATTGCTCCTGACATTAATAACAAACTCATGTCGATTGGTTATAACCTGTTCCCAAGTTCTTCAGCGTCTATTGGGAAGCAAGAAAAACTCAATTGGGTACAAAAAGCATATGCTCGCCTATTCCCTGGTGAACACTGGTAAGACCTGATGCACCCCTAAAAAAGCCCTTTTAAGGGCTTTTTTATTGGGTTTTATGCAGCATCTTTGCTACATTGGGCTGAGATAAAATCAACTTTTATAACAATGAAAACTCAAAACATTGCCATCATCGGTGCAGGTACGGCAGGATTAGCTGCTGCAGCAATGCTTGCTGCTCAAGGCCATCAGATCTGCTTATATGAAAAAGTCTCACAACTTGAACCTGTGGGCGCAGGATTATTATTACAACCTGCCGGACTGGCAGTTTTCGAACATTTAGGCATTTTGGAACATGCCTTAAGCCTTGGCGCTGTGGTAACCGGTCTTGAAGGTCAACTGGCAGGCGGCGACTTGCTGATAAACAGTCATTATCGACAAGCCGATGAACGTTCATATGGACTCGGCATTCACCGTGCCACGCTCTGTCATGTCCTCGCATCCAAAGTCCGTGAGTATCCTCAACACGTTGAGTGGTGCATGGCGCATGAGGTACATGAACTTCAAGAATCCAGTGACGGTATAAACGTGATTGGGCAGTCCGCAGATCAATCCTTTCAACGTCAGTTTGATCTCGTGCTGATCGCCAATGGCGCACGCAGCCATTTACGCCCTAAAGCATGGGAAAAGCTCAACCAAGCCTATCCTTGGGGTGCGAAGTGGATCATCGTGCCTGAATGCGAAGTACTCAATCCGCAGATCTTGCACCAATTCTATGACCGCTCCAACATCATGATGGGTGTGATGCCTACGGGAGCAATTCCAACGCAGCCTGAACAGCGCCTTTCGAGCATTTTCTGGAGTCTACCTACAGCAGATTTAGAAGGATTCTTAAAAACCAAAAGCGCACAGCAGCAATGGTTGCTTGAAGTTTCGAAACGCTGGCCGAGTGTTGCAGAATGGTTAGCGCATGTGATTCCACATCCAGATGATCCGCAGCAATGGCTGTCTGCCAACTATCGTGATGTGGTGCTGAGCAAACTCGGTGAAGGTCGTATCGGTATCTTAGGAGATGCGGCTCATGCCATGAGTCCACAACTTGGACAAGGTGCCAATATGGCGCTGCTCGATGCATGGGCCATCAGTCATGCCCTGCTCCAATATCAACAGGATTCCTCACTGCAAAACCTCTGGCAGCAGTATCATCAACTGCGGTTGCCGTCCGTACGGTTTTACCAATTTTTCAGCCGCCTGCTGACTCCTTTTTATCAATCACATCATCGCTGGACAGGGCCGCTGCGTGATATTTCATTTCGCGCCATGTACCAGCTGCCGTTTTTCCGCAAAGAAATGGCCATCACGATTTCCGGCTTAAAAACCGGTGCATTTGGACAAATGAATTATGCCGACATTGCCCGCAAGCCTGCGGCTGAACTGCGCAATTTAAAATTTGATTAAGAATTAACTCCCCATCATTCTCTTGATGGCTTACACTATGATGCTGCTCAAATGCTGCGGCATTTATTTTTTGATTTTTGAATTGGTGAAATCCTCATGAACAACCTGCAATGGCTCGATGAAGTAAAATTTAACGAACAAGGCTTAGTGCCTGCTATTGCACAGCATCATCAAAGCGGACGCGTATTGATGGTGGCATGGATGAACCGTGAAGCGTTGGCGCAAACTGCAGAAAAAAATCAAGCGGTATACTTTTCACGTTCACGCAATAAGTTATGGCATAAAGGTGAAGAATCTGGCCATTTCCAAACCGTGCATGAAATCCGTTTGGACTGTGATGCTGACGTGATTGTGCTACAAATTGAACAACATGGCGGCATTGCCTGCCATACTGGCCGTGAGTCGTGTTTCTACCGTAAACTTACTGCCAATGGCTGGGAAATTGTCGATGCGCAATTAAAAGATCCGGCTGCAATTTATGGTGCAAAATCAGCAAATCCACATACCCTTGCGATGAATGCGTCCAATGCGCAATCTGAGCAAGTCGAAGTACTCGACTACTTAGGTAAAATGATGGCTGAACGCAAACAAGCTGATCCTGAGTCCTCTTATGTGGCAAAGCTTTACCATAAAGGCCTGAATAAAATTTTAGAAAAAATCGGTGAAGAAAGTGTTGAAACCATCATTGCCGCTAAAGATTTTAAAATCGAAGCCAATGAAGACAACAAAAACGATTTGATTTACGAAGTGGCAGACCTTTGGTTCCATACCATTGTGATGTTGGGTTATTTCGATATTGATCCTCAATTGGTACTTAACGAACTCGCTCGTCGTCAAGGCCTTTCCGGTTTGGTTGAAAAAGCCAACCGTCAGCACTAAGACGCAACCGTGCCAGATCTTAAAAAACCGACCGCGACCTATGAGCAGGCCACCGCCATAGATAACGCACGTCTTGGTAAATCATTTAAAGTGATTGCCTATGCTGGCACAGGTAAAACCACCACACTGCAAATGATCAGTGATGCCATGCCTCAGCGGCGTGGCATGTACTTGGCCTTTAACAAAGCCATTGCGACTGAAGCACAGAATCGTTTTCATCAAAATGTCGACTGTCGAACCTTCCACTCATTGGCTTATCGTAGTGTTCCACGTGGAGTGACTGACAAACTGCGTCTACCGCGTTTAAGTCCGAGTTTTATTGCCAAAGAGTATCGACTAGAACCGATCACCTTACGTCGTATGATGGGCGGTCGTTATGAAAAATATGTACTCATGCCTTCGCGTTTGGCAAGTCTGGTGGCAAACGCTGTCAGTTATTTCTGTTCGACCAGTTCACAGTACCCTGCCCCACGACATCTACAAGCACCGAGTTGGTTGCATCCAGACGATATCGAAAGCTTACAAAAGCACTTATATCCTGCGATTGAACGTCGTTGGTTAGAGTCGATTGATCCGAACCATGCAGCAGGGATTGGACACGATATTTATTTAAAACTTTGGGCTTTGTCTGAACCGAATATTCCTGCGGATTATGTGCTGTTCGATGAAGCTCAAGATGCTGACCCACTAATGCTAGGGATTTTACTGAAACAGCGGAATACCCAAGTCATCTATGTTGGCGATGCGCATCAACAAATTTATGCATGGCGTGGCGCAGTCAATGCCATGCAGCAACTCCCTTTACCCGAATCACGTTTAACCACTTCGTTCCGTTTTGGTGAAGAAATTGCCTTGAACGCCAATGCTCTGCTGGGCGCATTGAATGAAACCGTGCCGTTATTGGGTAATCCGCAGCTCAACTCTAAAGTGGTCAATAAACCGCATACCAAGATGCGCGATGCCATTTTATGTCGTACCAATGCACGTGCGATGGAACTGTTATTGGCAGGTTTGGTCAAAGGTGAAAAAGTCAGCCTGCAAGCAGATCATGCACGACTCAATCGTTTTGTCGATGCTGCAGCCATGCTCAAGCAAGGTAAACGCGTGGTCGATGTCCCAGAGCTTGCATGGTTTAACTCATGGCATGATGTGCATGAATATTGTGAAACCAATGACGGCAGCGATATTAAACCGCTAGTGAAGTTGGTCGATGACCACGGTACTGACCCACTGAAAAAGGCGCTGGCGAAAATCACCCCGATTGATCAAGCTGACTACATCATCTCGACCGCCCATAAAGCCAAAGGTTTAGAATGGGATCGGGTACATATTGAAGATGACTACCAATTTAAGCTTAACGATAAAGATTATAAAATTAGTGACGAAGAGTTACGGTTACTTTACGTGGCTTGCACACGTGCTAAAGTAAGTTTAAATATCCATCATATTTATGACTTGATGCAGCACTTAAAACGTCAAATGCCCAAATCTTTGGCACAAGCGGTCAGCTAGTATGATGAAAAAGGTGAATAAACAATAAATCAGTAAAAGGTGCACCATGAAATTACAATCGATCCAACTCAAGCACACCCTTCATTTTACTGATATCACCCTCAATTTTAATTACCACGATCTGCCGATCACCTTAATTTTGGGTGATCAAAGCTCCGGAAAAACCTCCCTACTGCGCTTTAGTTATCAGGCCCTCACTTGGTTTGCTGCACGCTATAAAGATTTGCGTACTGCAGGCGTGGTGATGCTCGATCAAGACATCATGTTAAATCGCTTACAGTCGAAACTTGATATTCAGGTCAGTTTTCCCGAAGACATTGGCGCATTTCAGCTCTCAAGTGATCAACAAGACCAAGACCCGCAATGTTGTTCATGGCAATTGTATAAAACTTTAAACAGTCAAGGTGTCGGCCTCAGTAAGGCCGAAACACAGCAATTAGAATCCATGGTTGCACTATATCAAAAAGCCCTCAAAGCTGATCCGTTACAAGGGTTGCCACTCATTGCCTATTACCCTGCTGAACGCTTCGTCAACGACGTAAATATTCTCAATAAAAACAATCCTGCTATTTTTCAGCCTTCACATGCCTATGAAATCTCGGCCATTCCCTTTACCACGTTTATTCGTTTTTTTGAGTGGTTTCGTGAAATATCCGACATCGAAAATGCACAAAGTGCCGAATTAATTCAAAATTTATTACATCCAAAAAACCCAACTGACGCATCCAACACATCTGACACGCCACTTTTTGGACAAAAACTGGCGCAAGCTCAGGCCGATCTACACGCGCCGTCACTCAGATCATTAAAACAAGCTTTAGAGACCGTGTTGCCCGATGTGACCAATATTTATCTGCAATATCACCCCAAATTACAGTTAATGGTCTGCTATCAAGGCAAAGACATGTTGTTTCAACAGTTGTCGAATAGTGTGCGCAACCTTGTGGCCTTAATTGGTGATATTGTGCGTCGCCTCTGTCTACTCAATCCTCATAGCTTATATCCGTGCCAAGAAGGTGACGGCATTTTATTGATCGACGCCATAGACCACCAACTCGATCAAAACATGACTCAAGTGATTTTGACCCGTTTAAATCAAGCGTTTCCACGACTCCAAATTATTGCCAGCGGAAACCGTCCTGAACTATTGGAACATGCTTCTCGTTTTCAGTGCTTACAACTACAGAATAAAAAGCTCAGTGAGATTCAGCCTGAAAAATTACAAGAAACCTATGATCAGATTTATCAGCAGTTGCAACTCGGATCAAAGCCATCGCTTCCAGCCAAAACTGAAGAGACTGAATTAAATGAGCCACTGAACAGCCCAGACACCATCCAGCACATGTTGCAATTAATCCAGACGCAACTGACCGAGCAACAGCAACAAGAATTGGTTAGGGCTTTATCACAGCGGGGTGATCAGGACGTTACGATCCAACCGCTAAGTTAAAAAAACTGAGGCTGATTAAGTGAGCGTAATCCATAGCCTCGATGTTTAAATATTCAGCAACAAGGCCGCAATAGATGTCTAGACAGTTTCGTCAGGCGTATAATGTGTAAGTGGTTCATAAAAAAGATTGATGTTGTTTTACGCATGTAATATGATCGGTTTTATTTGCAATTTTCATAGTAACATCGGAAATTGCTATCGCTTTACGAGTTGCGCAACACAGCTTGTTTTTAATTTTTTTGACACACACGGCTTTCAAGATTGAATTTTTGGACTGCTCTTTGCTGTCCTGTAATCCTTGAAAGATGAAATACACCTAGGTTTCACCGCCTAATCATGACAATGGATACGAGTGTGCTACCGATTATTATATTGTTACCGTTAATACTAGGCACAACACTTGTCTCGTGGTTGAAGCAATTCTCTCGCGGGGTAACAGCTTTAGGGGCGATTGGCGTCAGCCTCAGCAGTTTAGTTTTATTATTGAGTCAGGCTCAAGATGTCTTTAATGGCAAAACCATCATTCAAACTTGGCCGTGGCTCACTCAAGTTGGCATAGATTTCAGTTTCCGTCTCGATGCACTGGGCTTATTGTTTTCCCTGCTCATTACCGGGATCGGCACCTTAATTTATATCTATGCCTACTATTATTTAAGTCCAAAGAACTCGCTCAGTAAACTGTATGTTTTATTGATGCTGTTCATGGCTGCCATGCTCGGCATTTCATTGTCTAATAATTTAATTTTATTACTCATTTTCTGGGAACTCACCAGTATTTCATCATTCCTTTTGGTCGGTTATTGGAGCAATTACGACGCAGCTCAGCGTGGCTCTCGAATGGCTTTGACCATTACAGGCATGGGTGGTCTATGTATGTTGGGTGGTTTTGTTCTGTTGGCGCAAATCACGGGCACCTATCAGATTGACCAAATCCTGACGATGAGTAGCCAAATTCAGCAGCATTCGCTTTTTGTGCCCACACTCTTATTGATTTTAATGGGGGCATTTACCAAAAGTGCACAGTTCCCTTTCCATTTTTGGTTGCCAAATGCCATGGCGGCACCGACCCCCGTCTCGGCTTATCTACACTCTGCCACGATGGTGAAAGCCGGAATTTTCTTGCTTGCACGCTTATTGCCAATCTTTGCAGGCGCGGCGTTGTATCACAACTTGGTCACCTTTATTGGTTTGTTTACCTTATGTATGGCGGCCTTCTTTGCCATTTTCAAAGAAGATTTAAAAGGGCTGTTGGCCTATTCCACCATCAGCCATTTAGGTCTGATCGTTTGTTTACTCGGGATCGGTTCTCCCCTCGCAGTTGCCGCTGCTATTTTCCATATCATTAACCATGCAACCTTCAAAGCAGCCCTATTTATGATCGCGGGGATTATTGACCACGAATCAGGTACACGTGATTTACGAAAACTCTCTGGTTTATGGCAATTACTTCCGTTTACAGCAACGCTGACCATGATCACTGCGGCCTCTATGGCAGGTGTACCATTAACCAATGGTTTCCTTTCTAAAGAGATGTTCTTTACTGAACTTTTGGCCAACCTGACTGGGCCAGTGATGATCGTGTCAGCCATCATTGCCACCTTTGCCGGTATCTTTGCTGTCGCGTATTCGGTACGTTTGGTTCATGGGGTATTTTTTGATGGTCCACTAGGGAAAGATGTTCCCAATAAAGAAGCGCATGAACCACCGTTTGGCATGCGCGCACCAGCAACCTTACTGGCTGCTTTATGTATTTTAGTTGGACTCTTCCCTGCGTTATTGGTTGAGCATATTGTCAATAGTACCGCGCGTGCGAGTATTCAAAATACTGCGTTTGAAGGTACACATTTAGCGATTTGGCATGGTTTAAATGCACCCCTTTTGATGAGTGTAATAGCACTATTGGGTGGTTTAGTTTTCTATTTCGCATTGGCAAAGGGCGGCAAATTACGCCGTATCGATTTGGATCCTCTTTTGGGCCGTTTGCAAGGCAAAATCCTGTTCGACTTATTTTTAAAGCATCTTTTACTCAGCTCAAGAAAGTTCCGTCGCTTTACTGAAAATGGCAAATTACAAAGCTATTTATTGTGGATTTTAATCTTTAGTGTAGCCATCGTCATTGTTCCATTTTGGCTGCAAGGTATCGGCACAGGCAGCCGTGAACTGATACATGCACCAATCATCGCAATCGTTCTGTGGCTATTATTATTCTCTGCATGTTGGATGATGCTTTGGTTCCACCATGAACGGATTAAAGCCGTCCTCATCAGTGGTGCAGTCGGTCTGGTTGTGACTATGGTGTTTATCTGTTTCTCCGCTCCAGATTTGGCGCTCACGCAGATTACTGTTGACGTGGTGACCACCGTGCTCTTACTCATGAGCTTATCATTATTACCACAGCTCACACCTTATGAGTCGAGTGTGTCTCGTCGTTGGCGAGATGCAATAATTGCGATTATTGCAGGTTTAGGGATCGCATGGATTTCATGGCTGATCATGACCCGCGATCATAATTCCATCTCATGGTTCTTTATGCAGCAATCCATCCCACTTGGTGGTGGTACCAATGTGGTCAACGTGATCTTGGTCGACTTCCGTGGCTTCGATACCTTTGGTGAAATTACCGTACTGGGAATTGCCGCAATTGGTACGCTGTGCATGATGGATGGTATGCGTGCTCATGGTACCACCATTACGCAAGGTCTGACCTATCGTTTTAATCCGTCACCACTGATGTTCCGTATTACATCATCATGGATTTTGCCTTTAGCACTCGTCATCAGCTTATATATTTTCCTACGGGGTCATAATTTACCAGGCGGTGGCTTTATTGCAGGCTTAATTACCTCTTTAGCCTTAGTGATTCAATATATTGCGCTCGGCCAAGACCGTGCTGAACAACTGATTGGTGCAAAATCAGGTCGCTTATATGAAGTTTGGATTGGTATTGGTTTAACCATTGCGGGGCTGACAGGTATCGCGGCTTGGCTATGGGGGCGTCCATTCCTGACCAGTGCTCATATCTATGTATCGCCACCCATTTTAGGTGAAATGCACCTTGCCTCCGCTGCCCTCTTCGACACAGGTGTCTACATCACCGTTGTGGGCGCGACGATGTTAATGATTTCCGTCTTAGGCGACTCGCGTCACTCGAGTATGTCTGGTCCAGTTCCAAGAGGCGAATAAGATGATTAGTTTAGAATTTTTACTCGCTTCAGCCATTGGCTTACTGACTGCAACAGGGGTCTACCTGATTTTGCGGGCACGTACCTTTCCTGTCGTACTGGGTTTAGCCATGATTGGCTATGCCGTGAACTTATTTTTATTTGTCATGGGGCGTATTCATGTCAACGCACCTGCCGTGTTAACTGAAACCACCAAAGCGACCGATCCTTTACCACAAGCCTTGGTCCTGACCGCCATTGTGATTGGCTTTGCGACCACTGCCTTTATCGTACAATTGGCTCTGCGTAGCCGCTATGAAACTGGAACAGATCATGTGGACTCCAAAGAAGAAATACCGCAAATTGACCCGCGGGAGGATGAGCCATAATGCATGATTTCATCCAATTTTGGACTACGCATAGCCCGATTTTCAGTATTTTAATTCCTGCAATTACTGCATTTATTTTAGTCCTGTTGGGCAACCCCGGCTCTGGCTCGCTGGCACATGACTGGCGACAACCTTGGCGTCGTGGAATCAGCTATGTTTCTGGCATCCTTGGGCTGATCACATCTATCAGTTATTTGATGATCGCCAGCTCTGGCCAAGTCTTGGTTTATAACCTGAGTGAATGGGCCGCACCGTTTGGTATTGTCTTAGTTCTAGATCGACTCTCAGCATTCATGTTGGTGCTGACTTATGGTCTTGCTGTGCCAGTGATGTGGTTTGCCAGCAAAGAATGGGATGAGCGTGGTCGTTATTTCCATGCCATGTGCCATTTCTTACTAATGGGTTTATGTGGTGCATTCCTGACAGGCGATTTATTTAACCTATTTGTGTTCTTTGAAATCCTGTTGATGGCATCATATGTTTTGCTCTTACATGGTCAAGGCAAAGCACGTTTTCAGCTTGGTATTCATTACGTCACCATTAACCTATTTGCCTCTGCCCTCTTCCTGATTGGACTCGGGATGATTTACGGCAGTGTAGGTAGCTTAAATATGGCTGATGTTGCACGACTTATGCCTTTGCTTGAAGCGGATCAGCATCGTATTGCTGTAGCTGGTGCATTGTTACTGTTTACCGTCTTTGGCATCAAGGCAGCAATGCTGCCTGTAGGGTTCTGGTTACCAAAGACCTATGCTGTGGCAACCACGCCTGTCGCAGCCTTATTCACCATTATGACCAAGGTCGGCATCTATGCCATTCTCCGTGTCAATGGTACTGTGTTTGACGATGGGATTAGCCGTGAAATCTTACAACAGTGGTTGTTACCGATTGGCTTAGTAACCTCGCTCTATGGTGCCTATAGTGCTATCGGAACGGATCGCTTACGTCGTTTTGTCGGTTTTATGATTTTGTCTTCTATCGGGACAATATTGGTTGCGATTTCACTCTTTAATACGGATGCATGGGCTGCGGGGCTTTATTACCTGATTCACAGTACCATCATTGGTGCAGCTTTTTATATTCTCTCGGGTTGGATTACCTCACAACGTGGCGAATTTAAAGATCATTTTAAAATTGCGCCCCGTATGAAACAGCATAATACCGTTGCTGTTTGCTATTTCATCATTGCGTTGATGATGGCTGGTCTACCGCCATTTAGTGGATTTTTGGGTAAAGTATTTCTCTTGCAAGCAACGGCCAATTCACCTTACCAAATTATGATTATTTTGATCGTATTGTTGGTGAGTTTACTCAGTATTATCGCATTCACTCGAGTTGGTTTTGTGCTTTTCTGGCGTTCATCTCGCCCAGAAGATGATATTGATACTGAAGAATATCAGCGTTATCAGGCTTTGCCGAATAAGGCACCGCTTCGTAATGACAAAACCATTTATCTGCTGTTAACAGCGCTTGTGGGATATATGGTTTTTGCTGCGCCGATCTATGACTATACCTACAAAACTGCACAGCAAATTCAAGACAATCCATTATATGAATCATTGCTGCTAAAAAAGGATGAAAAAGGTCAAATCATCAGTGTTCAACCTTATGATCCTGAAAATTTACCTGAAACTAAATATGGTGGTGAATCAGCCGATCCAAATGCACACCTCATTCCTGCATTGATTGCACCTGAAACTCTACATGGCGAGCATATTTCTGAGTATAAGCAACGCCAAATTCAAGGACAGCAACAAGAAGAAAAACTACCTGAAGAGACCCAACTAAAACCGATGGAGGCACCTTAACATGGCGAAAACATCTGTATTAAATCGCTGGTTTCCGCATCCATTGGTATCAGTCATGGTTGGTCTGAGCTGGGTGATGTTAGCGCACAGTCTAGATGCGGCCACACTCTGCATGGCCTTGGTTTTAGCCATTGTTATTCCACGATTGGTTCGCCCTTTTATTGACCGAACGCCGAATATCAACTGGCTGGCAGCATGTAAATTATTCTTTGTGGTGCTGTGGGATATTATTGTCAGTAATATCCATGTTGCAAAATTAGTCCTTGGGCCAACACATAAACTGCACCCGAAATGGTTCCGTGTTCCTCTCGATACACAGCATGAGGAAGTCAATTCTTTACTTGCGATGATCATCACCACCACACCCGGTACAGTGTCTGCTGGGATTGACCAAGACCGTGGTGATATTTTGGTCCATGCGCTGAGCACGGATGACCCTGAAGCGGAAATTCAAACCATTAAAGAGCGCTATGAACGCCCTCTCATCCTCATTTTTGGCGCTGATACAGGAGAATCCACATGACAATTTTACCGTATGCGCTTGGCATCTGTTTAGTTGCGGTGACGATCTCGATGTTACTGTGCCTCATCCGCTTGGTGATGGGACCCTCAATCGTAGACCGACTACTTGCTTTAGATACCTTATTTTTAAATGCCACCTGTTTAATTGTCATTTTAGGTATTTATTGGGCAAGTACATCGATGTTTGAGGGGGCATTATTGGTTGCCATGCTTGGGTTTGTGTCTACAGCCGCTTTAGCACGCTATTTCACCACTGGCCACGTCATCGACTAGGAGTACATTAATATGCAATTAGTCATGGAAATTTTGGTCTCGATTTTTTTGGTTATTGGCGCTTTTTTCATGTTGGTCGGCGGTATTGGCATGGTTCGCCTACCCGACTTATTTATGCGTCTGCACGCACCGACCAAATCGAGCACCTTAGGCTTAGGAAGTTTTCTAATAGCTGCAATTATTTATGCGGCATTTCAAGGCCGTTTTGGTTTTGCAGAGATTTTGATCACGCTCTTTGCCTTTATTACAGCACCGGTTTCTGCAAACCTTATGGCGCAAGCGGCATTACATTTACGACTTCGCTCGATGAGTGGTGATGCACCAGAAGCTCTCAATCGCCCTCTTCCTTGGCAACGAACTCGCCGCCGTGCCTTTCACTCTAAAGTCCATTCAAAACCGGAAGATCTGGATTAATTCCAGATCCAGTTTTGTTTATGTCTTCGAGCTAAAAAAATCTTTGATTCGCATCCACATTTTTTCAAATACGCTACTTTGAGCCATATATTGCAAACGCTTTTGGTTATATGGCGTCGTTTTTAAACCATATTTTTCAGCTAAATCAATCAGCATATTTGTTTCATAACGACTTTGAAAATGATCAGACCATTTAGGCTGATATTGACTCATCTCAAGATTCGCCAATTCATAAAACAGCTGTGCCATCACGGCATCCTATCTTGAAACAAAATTCTTCCGCTCACTGATTTGTAAGCTGACCTGTTCTCGTATGGCATCGTATTCCGCTGTTGTGGGTTTGCGCTGATCACTCCAATGTCCATCAGGAACATAGCCTGTTCCATAATGTACATTTAACAATGGATATTCATGAAAATATTTTGCTGTCGCACGTTTTTCTTTGGCTGTTAAAATATTCAGATGAATCCATTCACTGCCAAGATGTATCGATGGATCACGCTTCATACCTTCTGCAATCCAATTTTTGGCCAGTTTAATATTACCGATCAACTCATAAGCTGTGCCTAAATTCACTGCCATCTTCGGTAAACCTGGATGCTCTTTTTCAATTTCACTTAAAACCATAATGGCTAAATCGTATTTACCTGCATAAATCTGATGTACGGCATAATCATTTTCTGCCTGATAGTCTATTGGGCTAGGATGCCTTGATACAAAGTTATTCAATTTCTCGTCATGATGTTCTTCGCGTTGATTTTCTTTTTGTGAATCAGATGTATAAAAATCTTATACATAGGTATTTAAACATGCCCAACTTGGCATAGTAATAAATAATGCGCTACTCAAAAGGATTATTTTTTTCAATTCATTATTTTTACAGATTGGCGGATTAAATATCATGTTCGACCTGTCTTTCATTGGCATATTATAATTTTAAAGTGATTGAGTTTTTAAATTACCGTTATTCAAACATAAAAAAGCCACCCAAAGGTGGCTTTTTTCATTCAGCGAACTGAATTATTCATCATCTTTTTTTGCTTCGTCAGTAGGAGGTAAGTCCTTGACCGCTTCCGCAATTAGACCAAACATATAGTTGCCATAAGCATTTGTTTTGTCGTAATGGAAACGCAAACGTGGCGTAATACGTGTTTTGATACGACGGCTTAGTTCATGACGCAAGAAACCAGATGCTTTATTCAAGACATCTAAAGTCTCTTTATTTGCGGCTTCACTTTGCTCATCGCCTAGCTCACGACCCATTACAGTCACATAAACTTCGGCATATCCTAAGTCTGGGCTCACCTTCACGGCAGAGATGGTCACGAGACCACCTAAGCGTGGATCTTTCAGCTCCTGACGGATCAGTTCTGACAACTCACGTTGTACTGTATCCGCCATACGCTTCAGACGTTGACTACCCGCCATTAAAGACTCCGTTTAATTAATTGAACATCGTACACTTCAATCTTATCTTGTGCTTTGATGTCTTTATAGCCTTTCACCGCAAGACCACATTCCATACCGGCACGAACTTCTTCAACCACATCTTTGTAGCGACGAAGAGATTCAAGCTCACCTTGGAATACCACCACGTCATCACGTAATACGCGAATCGGTTTATTACGGTGTAATGTACCTTCAAGTACCATACAACCTGCAGCAGCACCGAATTTACTTGAGTGGAACACTTCACGTACTTCAGCCACACCCAGAATTGTTTCACGGTGTTCAGGCGCCAATTTACCGCTCATCGCATCTTTCACATCATCAATTAATTGATAGATGATCGAGTAGTAACGAATGTCGATACCATCAGCATCAGCTTTTTGACGTGCAGTATTATCAGCACGTACGTTAAAGCCAAGAAGAACCGCTTCTGATGATTCAGCAAGTGTTACGTCAGACTCAGTGATCGCACCAACACCTGAACCAATAATACGTACTTTCACTTCATCAGTTGCAAGTTCAGTAAGTGCAACGTGTAATGCTTCCAAAGTACCACGTACGTCTGTTTTCAATACCACGTTGACAATAGGCACATCTTTCTTGCCCATAGACGCCATGATATTTTCAAGACGCATCGCAGATTGACGCTCAAGACGTTTTTGACGTTCACGATCCATACGCGCATCAGCAACTTCACGTGCTTTTTTCTCGTCATTTACAACAAGAACTTCATCACCTGCCATTGGCGCTTCTGGTAGACCCAAGATTTCCACAGGAATCGAAGGACCAGCAGATTTAATACGTTGACCATTTTCATCTGTCATCGCACGTACACGACCGTATGACGAACCTGCAAGAACAAGGTCACCCACTTTCAATGTACCGTTTTGAACAAGAATCGATGTTACCGCACCACGTCCTTTGTCTACACGTGCTTCAATTACAACACCTTGTGCCGCACCCTCTTCAGATGCTTTAAGCTCAAGAAGTTCGGCTTGAATTGAGATCAAGTCAAGAAGTTCGTCGATACCTGCACCGCTGTGCGCAGAAACCATTGCCACTGGAACGTCACCGCCCCATTGCTCAGGTACGATTTCTTTCGTCGTCAACTCATTCAATACGCGATCTGGATCAGCAGACTCTTTATCCATTTTGTTGATAGCAACAATAATTGGCGTACCTGCTGCACGTGCATGGTCAATCGCTTCAGCAGTTTGTGGCATAACACCATCATCTGCTGCAACAACCAACACTACGATATCTGTAGATTTCGCACCACGTGAACGCATTGCAGTAAATGCTGCGTGTCCCGGTGTATCTAAGAAAGTAATAATACCTTTTTCAGTTTTCACATGGTATGCACCGATGTGCTGTGTGATACCACCTGCTTCACCTGCAGCCACTTTAGAGCGACGAATACGATCAAGAAGTGATGTTTTACCATGGTCAACGTGACCCATGATGGTTACCACTGGCGGACGAGTGGTTTGGACACCACGCGCTTCTTCAGCTGCTTCAAGTAAGTTATCTTCTGCTTGTGTATCCGAAACAAGTACTGGATTGTGACCCATTTCTTCAACAACAAGTACTGCGATTTCTTGATCAATCGCTTGGTTTTGAGTAACCAATTCGCCCATTTTCATGAGTGATTTGATAACTTCGCGAACTTTAACCGCCATTTTCGCAGCCAAGTCAGCAACAACAATTGTTTCACCAATTTCAACATCATAAACTTGTTTTTTAACTGGTTTTTCAAAGCCATGCTTGTTCGCTTGACTTGTTTTTAAACCACGTTTATGTGAGTTATCACGGAAAGATTGCTCTTCACCACGACGACCACCTTTTTTAGGTGAACGTGAATTGTTGGTATTGGTACCACGTTTAATTTCACGGTCTTCTTTCGCAAATGAATCTTCATATGCCTGGCCTACAAGGCCAGCAGCAAGTGGAGAATCATCTACAACACGAATGGTCGCTGTAGTGTCTTCGTTAGAATACTTAGACGCCATTTGACGCATTTGTTCAAGCGTACGTTGTTGCGCTTCTTCAGCTGCTTTACGACGTGCCGCTTCTTCTACAGCTTTCAATTGTGCTGCTTGAGCTTCACGTGCTTTTTTCTGTTCTGGTGTTTCAACAGGTTTTGTAATTGGCTTGTTGTTTGACTTACGTTTTACAACAACCGCAGCTTTCGGTGTTTCTTGCTTCGCATGTTCTTGCTTCGCAGCAGCGCGCATTGCTTCTAAAGCTTGTTTCGCTTTAGATACAGGTTGTTGCTTCGGTTCATCAGCTTTCGCTTCAGCCTTAGATTCCTGTGTACGCGCTTGTTGGTCAGCTTGTGCTTTCGCTAATGCTTCAGCTTTAATTTGCTCAGGATCCGGTTTAACAAATGTATGTTTCTTACGAACTTCTACATTAATCGTTTTTGCCTTGCCCGATGTACTCGCCACTTTAGCAGTACTGGTAGTTTTACGTTTCAACGTGATTTGTCCTGCATTGCCCGCATCCTGACCATGAACTTTTTTCAAATGGTTAACGAGGGCATTTTGTTGTTCAGTGGAGATAATATCGTCAGGTTTAGTTTGTGGTAAACCCGCATCACGAACCTGTTCCAGCAGCTTCTCAACTGGACGACCCACGCTGAGAGCTAACTCCTTAATCGACTTGTCCGTCATATATTACCTCCTAGTTAAACCATGATTCGCGCGCTTTCATAATAAGTTGACCTGCTTTTTCAGCACCTAAACCTTCGATATCAGAGATATCGTCAGTGGCTTGATCTGCAAGATCATCTACAGTTACCACACCGCGAGCGGCAAGCGCATATGCGATTTCTTTAGTCACGCCTTCCATTGCAGCAAGCTCTTCGCTTGGCTCTTGGATGTTTTCTTGTTGCTTCAATGCATCAGCCAATGCAACTTCTTTTGCACGACCTTGTAGCATTTCAACAGTTTCAGCATCAAGTTCGATCTCATCGAATGTTTCCGCAGGAACATACGCGATTTCTTCTAATGATGTGAAACCCATTTCAACTAACGCCATCGCTAAGTCTTCATCAATATCTAGACGTGTAACAAACATATCTAAATATTGTTGCGCTTCGTTTTGTTGGCGTGCGTGATATTCTTCTTCAAGCATCATATTGAGCTTGTAACCAGTCAATTCAGATGCTAAGCGTACGTTTTGACCTTGAGAGCCAATTGCACGTGCTAACTGATCACTCGTTGCAAAAATAATATCTGCAGTACGTTCTTCTTCATCAATCACGATACCTGATACATCAGCAGGCTCTAGAGCACTTGCAATGTACTGTGCCGCGTCATCAGACCAAACGACTACATCAATACGCTCACCATTTAACTCTGATTGAACTGCTTGGATACGTGTACCACGCATACCAATACATGCACCTACAGGATCAATACGGTGATCGTTTGTTTTCACAGCGATTTTAGCACGAACGCCAGGTTGGCGTGCAGCAGCCTTAATCTCAATGATTTCTTCAGCAATTTCAGGAATTTCTTTCTTCATCAATGCAATGAGCATTTCTGGTTTAGAACGAGAAAGTAATAACTGAGCACCACGGCCTTCACGGTTTACGTTAAACAAAATCGCGTTCACACGTTGTTTAGGACGTAGAATTTCTTTAGCGATCATTTCTTCACGCGCAAGATATGCTTCTGCATTGTCACCTAAATCAATGATAAAGCCATCTTTGGTTTGTTTTTTCACTTCACCGTAGATGAGTTCACCAACTTTAGATTCGTAAGCATCTGCAATTAGTGCACGCTCTGCTTCACGAATTTTTTGAACAATCACTTGTTTCGCAATTTGTGCCGCAATTCGACCGAAATCAATCGATTCAACTTCAAGTTCACGAATATCACCAATTGCCCATTTTGCAGGATCTACATCAGAGATCGCATCTTGGCATGCTGGCATTTCGTGATCTTCGTCGGCAACCACTTCCCATTGACGGAAAGTACGGTAATCACCAGTACGACGGTCGATTTCTACACGTAGACGAGCTTCTTCCGAGTGAGTTCCCTCGTAGAATTTCTTCTTAGTCGCTGCAACTAAAGCTTGTTCAAGCGCTTCAAAAATTGCATCACGACTTACACCTTTTTCGTTACTAACCGTTTCTACTACGGTAAGAATTTCACGAGCCATAAGTCACCTATTCGTTCAGATTCTTATTTATTAAATTAATCTTGGAAAACCAGATTTGCTTTATCAATATTGTGGCTGTCAATATCCAACACTTGTTGCTTTTCAACTTCAACCTGAATCATTTCGCTTTCAAGGTCTACGCTTACAAGTTTGGCTTGGAATTTACGACGATTATCCACAGCACTGATCAAACGCAAAGCGACTTGCTGACCAATGTATGCCGTCATTTGTTCCAATTTAAAGAACTGACGATCCCAACCTGGAGATGACACTTCCAATGCATATTCGCCTGAAATTGGATCATGTACATCCAACATCGCCCCCACTTGCTGAGTGACACGAACACAGTCCTGCACGCCGATACCACGGCCTTGCTCAACTTCGCCATCTTCATTGATGACAGGTTCTGCATTTTCATCAACTTCACGGTCGATATAAATACGTAACAGTGAACGCTTACCTTGAGGTTGGAAATCAATCCCCCAAAGTTCTACATCACATGCTTGCACCGCTGGGGCAATTAAGTCCTGAAGTGCTTGAGTTTTATTTGATAGCTTCATTTACTCTCGTCAAATTTGTGCGATTCGATGGTCGAAATGACCACTACAGACCAATGCAAAACTATAGTAGTAGTGAAACATGACGGTTTGACCAAAATACTGTCGACACTACACGATAGCCAATAAAAAAGGGCGTAAATCGCCCCATTATTACACAGAAAACCATAGTCCACTGTGCAAAAAGGCCCACCTAGTTGTGAGCCTCTTTTAGAAACTTGGTAGCGGGAGCTGGATTTGAACCAACGACCTTCGGGTTATGAGCCCGACGAGCTACCAGACTGCTCCATCCCGCATCAACATGCAAAAATTATATACAATTTCTTGGTCATTTTCAATCTAAAACAACCTGAAGAATTGCCCTACTGAGTTGCATCTCAGAGGATTGGTAGCGGGAGCTGGATTTGAACCAACGACCTTCGGGTTATGAGCCCGACGAGCTACCAGACTGCTCCATCCCGCATCAACATCACAATGACTTTCAGATAAACTGCTTATATAGATTGTGCACTATATAAGATTGGTAGCGGGGGCTGGATTTGAACCAACGACCTTCGGGTTATGAGCCCGACGAGCTACCAGACTGCTCCACCCCGCATCAATATGCAAATAGTTCTCTCAGCTTTAAAAGCTGTCCATTTAAAAGTTTGCATCTTAAAAATAGAATTGATTGGTAGCGGGAGCTGGATTTGAACCAACGACCTTCGGGTTATGAGCCCGACGAGCTACCAGACTGCTCCATCCCGCATCAACAGAGTTTTGCTGCATACACCAACTTATGTTCTGGATTATAAGTTGGTGCGGAAGGGGGGACTTGAACCCCCACGCCCGAAAGCACTACCACCTCAAGGTAGCGTGTCTACCAATTCCACCACCACCGCAGCTGTGACGCATTCTAGTCGCAACACGTCAAAAAAGAAAGCGCTAAATAAATTATTCAGAGCTTTTTGGTGCAGTTGGCGAAGTTTCAGCCGATTTTACTGGCGCAGTCGGTACTGAAGAAATCGCATTCAGACTATAAGCATCTGTCGTTTGTTTCTTTGCAAATACAGCAAGTGTCAAGCTCGTAACAAAGAACAAAGCCGTTAAAATTGCAGTCAAACGGGTCATAAAGTTACCCGAACCAGACGCACCAAAGACAGTTGCAGCACCGCCGCCACCAAAAGATGCACCCGCATCTGCGCCTTTACCATGCTGAACTAAAATCAGCACGATCATTAAAATCGCTAAGATAATATGTACCACCAGCACAAACGTATGCATGCTGAACTCCTAATTATTTTGTATTTGCAAATGCTTGAGCAATTTTATAAAACGACTCTGCATTTAATGATGCACCACCGACCAGCGCACCATTGATATCCGGACAGGCTGCCAACTCTACTGCATTTTCAGGTTTTACACTACCACCATAAAGAATCGCAGTATGAAGTCCCATTGGGGTGATTTGGCTTAAACCTTCACGAATTTTAGCATGCATCGCTTGTGCATCTTCAGGTGACGCTGTTTTACCTGTACCAATGGCCCAAATTGGCTCATAAGCCACCACAATTTGTTTCCACTGCTCTGCTTGTACGACAGCAGCGATATCACATATTTGTTGTAACACAACCTGTTCTGCTTGACCGCTTTCACGTTGTTCTAAGCTTTCACCCACACAATAAATCACAGTCAAACCTGCGTTTAATGCATTTTTTACTTTTTCATTAATGATATGCGGTTGATCAGCAAAAATTTCACGGCGTTCTGAATGACCAATCAGTACAAATTCAACACCATAATCTTTTAATAGCTCAGCACTGAGCTCACCCGTATATGCACCTGTACCTGCAACGCGAGAAACGTCTTGTGCAACAGTCATGATGTTACGGCTAGCTTGTGCTAATTCATTTTGCACCGTGGTCAGAGCAATAGCTGTTGGTGCAACCCCAATATGGCATGCCGCTTCAGCAATATTTTGTTCATTTAATAATTGCTTAAAATTCTTAAGAAGTGCGCCAGCATCGGCTTGCAATGGGTTCATTTTCCAGTTACCCACTACCCAAGGCGTAATCGTCGAACCCGACATATTTATCCCACATGACAAAGATGAAATCGGGCACATTCTACACGTAATTCAT
This sequence comes from Acinetobacter sp. YH12129, assembly GCF_013418685.1. Taxonomy (NCBI): domain Bacteria; kingdom Pseudomonadati; phylum Pseudomonadota; class Gammaproteobacteria; order Moraxellales; family Moraxellaceae; genus Acinetobacter; species Acinetobacter sp. YH12129. Next base: position 61,578 of record NZ_VPBP01000001.1, on the reverse strand, counting down.
AATTTTGAAGATAAATTTCAACACATTTGCATCTTCGAACCACACCAGTCATTCCAAGATCTTCACTTTTCTGTAAAAAAATTAAGCAGATTTAAGGACTGGTTCATGCTTTTTACCAATTCTTAGCTAGTGACAACACTTTAAGATATGGTATTTTTGTGCAACAAAAGTATAATTTTGCTATACCAATTATAAACAGACTGAAGCATAGGCAAGTAAAAGCATGACAGCAGTTCAAGGTTCTTCAAGATTTACGGGGTTTATTCGTCGCTTAGTTGACGAAGGGCATCTGTCTGCCGAAAAAATGCAAACAGCGCTGCAAAATTCAAAAAAGGCTCATCAAGATATCGTGCCGCATTTGATTCAGGAATATCAACTTTCAGCACGCCTGATCGCTGAAACCATCTCGATAGAGTTCGGTGAACCGGTTTTTGATATTTCGACTTATGACACCTCCTTAATTATTCGTGATGAATTTGAAGATAAGTTAATTACCAAGCATCGTATTTTGCCCATTTTTAAACATGGCAATTTATTATTCGTTGCGATCAGTAATCCCACCAATATTGAAGCAGTGGATGCCATTCGGTTTGGTAGTAAGCTGAATACCGAAACCATTATTGTTGAACATGACAAACTTGAAAAGTTAATTGAACAGAACTTCGCTGAAGAAAGTACTTTTGACTTTGATGATGACTTTGATCTTGATTTAGATAGTGAAACACCCGATCCATCTCAAGAAGATGAAGATGAGGCAACGGGTGATGAAGCGCCGATTGTTAAGTACATCAATAAACTACTAGTCGACGCAATTCGCATGGGTGCATCTGACTTACATTTCGAACCCTACGAAAAGACCTATCGCGTCCGCTACCGTGTCGATGGCGTGTTAAGAACAATTACAAATCCGCCCTTGCAGCTCGCTACTCGACTCGCTTCACGTTTAAAAGTCATGTCACAAATGGACATCTCGGAAAAGCGTATACCTCAAGACGGTCGTATCAAGTTAAAGCTTTCAAAGAACAAAGCTATCGACTTCCGTGTGAACTCTTTACCGACATTGTTTGGTGAAAAACTTGTTCTACGTATCCTTGATCCATCTAGTGCGATGCTAGGGATTGATGCGTTGGGTTATGAACCGGATCAAAAAGAACTGTTCATGCAGGCTTTAGAAAAACCACAAGGCATGCTACTCATTACCGGTCCAACGGGTTCCGGTAAAACCGTATCTCTATATACAGGTTTAAATATTCTCAACCGTGAAGATACCAATATTTCAACGGCCGAAGACCCTGTGGAAATTAACTTAGAAGGGATCAATCAGGTCAACGTAAATAATAAAGTCGGCCTCACCTTCTCTGCAGCCTTAAAATCATTCTTACGTCAAGACCCTGATATTGTGATGGTCGGTGAGATTCGAGATTTAGAAACGGCTGAAATTGCAATTAAAGCGGCTCAAACAGGTCACATGGTGATGTCTACACTGCATACCAATAGTGCACCTGAAACACTGACACGCTTACGCAATATGGGCGTGCCTTCATTTAACATCGCGACATCCGTGAACCTTGTCATTGCGCAGCGACTTGCACGTCGCCTATGTTCACAATGTAAAGAAACAGTAGACGTACCAAAACAAAGTCTATTGGAGCTTGGTTTTACCGAAGATGATTTAAATACACCAGAATTCCAAATATACCAGCCTGTGGGTTGTGCCGAATGCCGTGAAGGCTATAAAGGCCGTGTCGGTATTTACGAAGTCATGAAAGTGACACCTGAAATTTCAAGAATTATTATGGAAGACGGCAATGCCTTACAAATTGCCGAAGCTTCAAATCAAGCAGGTTTCAACAATTTACGCCGTTCAGGCTTAATTAAGGTCATGCAGGGGGTGACTTCACTTCAAGAAGTCAATCGTGTGACCAGTGAGTAAGTGAATTAGTATTTAAAAATAAGGATAAATTCATGGCTGTAAAAAAAGCGCAGATGATGCCAACCTTCAGTTATGAAGGCGTGGATCGCAAAGGGGCGAAAATCAAAGGGGAAATGCCTTCGCGTAATATGGCTTTAGCTAAAGTCACTTTACGTAAGCAAGGCATCACCATTAAAACCATTCGAGAAAAACGTAAAAACATTCTCGAAGGCTTGATGAAAAAGAAAGTATCCACTTTGGATATCACGGTATTCACGCGCCAACTTGCAACCATGATGAAAGCCGGCGTACCGCTCGTTCAAGGGTTCGAAATCGTGGCGGAAGGCTTAGAAAACCCAGCCATGCGTGAAGTGGTCTTGGGGATTAAAGGTGAAGTTGAAGGCGGCAATACCTTTGCAGGTGCACTCCGTAAATATCCGCAGTATTTCGACAACCTATTTTGCTCTTTGGTTGAATCAGGCGAACAATCGGGTGCACTTGAAACCATGCTGGATCGTGTTGCCATTTATAAAGAAAAAAGTGAATTGCTTAAGCAAAAAATCAAAAAGGCCATGAAGTACCCAGCCACAGTTATTGTGGTCGCGATAATTGTGACGATTATTTTGATGGTGAAAGTTGTACCCGTATTTGAAGGCCTTTTCAGTTCATTTGGTGCAGAACTGCCAGCTTTTACTAAGATGGTTGTCAATATGTCAAATTGGACTAAAGATTATTGGTTTATCATGCTTGTGGTTATTGCAATATTAATTGGTGGGTTTCTAGAAGCAAAAAAACGTAGCAAAGCTTTCCGAGACTTCTTAGACAAAGCTGCACTAAAAGCACCAATTTTTGGTGATTTGGTTTATAAAGCGATTATTGCCCGCTATAGCCGTACCTTGGCAACCACCTTTGCCGCAGGTGTACCTTTAATCGATGCACTAGAATCAACTGCAGGTGCAACCAACAACGTGGTCTATGAAACAGCGGTCATGAAAATTCGTGAAGATGTCGCGACTGGTCAGCAATTGCAATTCGCCATGCGTGTTACCGATAAATTTCCACCTATGGCAGTCCAAATGGTCGCTATTGGTGAAGAGTCTGGTGCTTTAGATGCCATGCTAGATAAAGTGGCGACACATTATGAGAATGAAGTAGATAATGCCGTTGATGGCTTAACCTCGATGATGGAACCCTTAATTATGGCTATTCTCGGGATTTTAGTAGGGGGGCTTGTTGTCGCAATGTACCTCCCAATCTTCCAAATGGGTTCAGTGGTTGGTTAAAACCAAGAAAAGGAAATATTTTGTTTACTGATTTTTTTAGCTACTTAATCAACAACCCAACTGCGATGTATATCGCAGTTGGGATTTTTAGTCTTTGCATCGGCAGTTTTTTGAATGTGGCGATTTACCGCACGCCGAAGATGATGGAACAAGAATGGCGCACGGATTGCCAACTGTTTTTACATCCAGACCAACCGATTATTGATGAAACAAAGATTACCCTAAGTACTCCTGCTTCAACCTGCCCAAAATGTAAAACGCCAATTCGTTGGTATCAAAACATTCCGGTTATCAGTTGGATTGTTTTACGCGGAAAATGTGGAAGTTGCCAAAACCCGATCAGTAGCCGTTATCCACTGATTGAGCTACTCACCATGATCTGTGCGCTGATTGTTGTTGCAGTTTTTGGTCCAACCATCCAGATGCTGTTTGGTTTGGTGCTGACTTATGTATTGATTGCATTAACCTTTATTGACTTTGACACCCAACTTTTACCTGACCGTTATACACTTCCTTTGGCTGCACTCGGGCTTGGCGTGAATAGCTATGCCATTTATACCTCTGCAACCTCAGCCATTTGGGGATATATCATCGGCTTCTTATGCCTATGGATTGTTTACTATTTATTTAAAATCATCACTGGCAAAGAAGGTATGGGCTATGGTGACTTTAAGCTTTTAGCTGCCTTGGGTGCATGGATGGGCCCTTTCCTGCTTCCACTGATTGTATTACTCTCTTCACTGGTGGGTGCAATCATCGGCATTATTTTGCTCAAAGTCCGTAAAGAAAACCAACCTTTTGCATTTGGTCCCTATATTGCCATCGCTGGATGGATCGCCTTTTTATGGGGTGATCAAATTATGAAAATTTATTTGGGTCAGTAAGGTCGTTGTATGACATTTGTCTTGGGTTTAACAGGTGGTATTGGTAGCGGTAAATCTGCTGCAAGCAATTGGTTTGAACTCCAAGGCATTCAAGTCGTCGATGCTGATATCGTTGCACGGGAAGTTGTCGAACCTGGTCAACCCGCACTGAATCAAATTCAGCAACAATTTGGTGATTGGGTTTTACTTGCAAATGGTGAGTTAAATCGGCGTGCATTACGCGAGCATATCTTTAAAGATCCTACAGCACGTCAAGCACTTGAAGCCATTACCCATCCAGCAATACGCCAGTCCATTATCCAACAATTAAACGAAGCCACTAGCCCCTATGTCATCTTGGTTTCGCCGTTATTATTTGAAACCAATCAACATGAATTGGCCAATCACACCTTGCTGATTGATGCCACAGAACAATTGCAAATTCAGCGTGCATCACAGCGTGATGGTCAAAATATCGAGCAAATCCAAAAAATTATTCAAGTTCAAATGTCACGTCAGGAAAAGCAAAAAATTGCCGATGATATCGTGCTGAATGATGGTCATTTAGATCATCTTTATGCGCAGCTTCGGCCGTTGCATCTCAAGTACTTAGCGCACGCTGAAAAAAGCTAAAGAAAAAAGCAGTCTTACTCAGACTGCTTTTTTTGTTGTTCGAGTTGCTGCTCTAGACTATCCTTTCGTCCCAACCATTTCCACGGTTGAATCGCTCCAATCCCCATCCCGACCAATCCGCACACAATTGCAAAACTTAAGGGTTCATTTAGCAGCGGCACCGCTAAAATCGCAGCAATAAAAGGTGCCAAAGTTACGATACTTCCGGCTTTAAATGCACCTAAGCGCTTGATCGCCTCTACATACGTTAAAGTCGCAATAATCACCACAAAAATACCGTGAAAGATGACTTGCCCAATGAGCTGCAGCGGCTCAGGATCGGACCAATGTTTAGGGAAAAATAGTAGGTAAATTGGTACAAATACCACGGCGGACCAAATCGCAACCCCCGCCATGGCATGCCAAGCAGAGAGCTTCCATTGCTTAAGCAATACCGTAAATATCCCCCACCAAATGGCACTAATAAAAAACAGCAAATCACCCAAACCAAACGCTACACCGGTTTCCACATACATCAGATAGCTCATTAAGCTAATAGCAGAAACCATAATGACCACACTGATCCAGGTATGCTTATCGAGCGGCTGTTTGAAGATCAGAAATGCGGCTATGGCCGTACATAAGGGAATACAACCATTGAGGAAAATTGCAGCATGAGCCGCAGGAGCATAATGAAATGCGCTATAGGCCGTTAAGCAATAGGTCACCCCACCGAGCATAGCGAGGATAAAAGGCTCTTTCTTCCATAAAAAAGCCGTATCTTTTTTATAAATCAAAATTGGCATTAAGATGCAAAATGCCAAAGCGAACCGGAGTGCTGTGATATCCCAAGCACTGATTCCCCAATTAGCACTTAAACGCGCCGTTAAGGTGAATCCTCCCCAAATACACATGGTAATGAACACATATAAATAACCTTGCTTTTGAGGAGACATCATCACTGCTATTTCAATTCATTATTACGTTGACGACATGCTTCATACAATGCCATACCTGTCGCGACACTGACATTTAGGCTTTGCAAATTTCCAGCCATTGGAATGTAAACAGTTTGATCACATTGCGCCTGAGTAATGGGACGCAAACCTGTATCTTCAGCACCCATCACCACACATACACCCGTACCTGTGAAGTCAAAATTTTGTATCGGCAAAGCTTTTTCATCTAGCATGGTGCCGACCACACGTACATTAAAGTCTTCTTTGATTTGAGCCAAGGTACGTGCCAAGTTCGTCACCTGAATAAACTTCACTTTTTCAGCACCACCTGCAGCCACTTTACGGGCTGTTGGGGTAAGTGTCGCTGAACGATCACGCGGTGCAATCACCGCTTCAACACCCATGGCTGCCGCTGTACGAATGCATGCACCAAGGTTATGTGGATCTGTAATATGATCTAATGCCAATAGCAACGCATTTGGATTGGCTTGTAATAAAGCCTCTAAATCTTTTTCGTTCAAAACTGGATGGGGGCGTACAGCAGCGACCACACCTTGATGGAACGGTTGTCCCGCAAGTTTTTCCAAACTATCACGACTAGCTTTTTGAATGCTGACACCAAACGGTTCTGCAAGCTCAAAAATACGTTTTAAACGCTGATCATCACGTCCTTTTAACGCAAATAAAGTTAAAACGCGTTCTGGCTCAAGTTCCAGTAATGACTCCACTGAATGAACGCCATAATAATATTCCGGTTTCGCCATGAACGACCTCTAAATTGCAAACTTCGATAAACTTTTGAACAGGGTATGATATCCCTAGAGCACAGCATAGGCTGCCAAAAAGAAAAATCCTGCAAAGCAAGCTTTACAGGATTTATGCTATGACACATAGTTTAACCGATTTGAGGTTAAAAAACTGTGCCTAAATTGATTGAATCATTAGCCTTCTAAGTGGCACACATAATCCAAGACTTCGTCTGTTTCAATTTTAAAACGGCTATTACCTGGCACGTAGAACGATTGGCCCGCACGGAATAATTCGCTTTCTTCGCTATCTGCAATTTGAACACGACATTCGCCTGAAATAATTTCCATACGTTCAGGTACATGAGTTTCAAAAGTCAGCGCTTGTTCAGTTGGAAGCAACACACCCAGTGTTTTCTTTGTTCCATCTTCAAATTGCACAGTATGGCTGATGCATAGACCGCCAAAATAAACATTTGATTTTTTGATTACCGATACATGATCAAACTGTGCTGACATGCGTTTTCTCCAGATAAAGCATATTTATAATATTTTGATCGATGTAGTTTAATTGTGCTGCAAAAACTAATCAATCTGTGTTGAAAACTGTGCGATAGATAATTACAAAAATCTGAGTACTGGATGTGCCCCAATTTCATCCCACTACCTCAACATTTAGAGTCTAAAACAAGCTGTGCTGTTGTACAAAATACTTTTTTGTTTCATCCACTAAAGTCCTAGTTAGGGTGATCGAAACGCTGAAAACTCTTTTCAAAAAAATAGCAGCGTGATGAATCATATTGGTAGATTTGAGTGACCAAATCATGACGTTTTATGGCAATAACACGCTAGATTAAATACAAGAATACATACACAAACGTGTTTTGTGAGGACTTGGCAGGATGTTGGATGGTTTAAGCTCACGTTATGCAAGATCATCTACTCTTTGCATCACAACACTACGTGCATACAGCGGATACGAAACTAATTTCTTATTAAACTGAAATTTAAGATAGAATTATGAGGTTTTTCGTCATCTTAAAATAAAACTTATCTTGTGACTAAAACAAAACTTAATTATCTTTAACTAGAACTTTTCGCAGCTCGGATGCGTTTATGCTGACACATTTAACTCTGATCAATTTTGCATTAGCCGACCATTTAGCCATCGACATTGAACAAGGCTTTAATGTCCTGACGGGTGAAACGGGTGCAGGTAAATCTTTACTTCTAGACGCATTATCAGCTTGCTTAGGTGAACGTACAGACACCAACTATGTGCGCTATGGATCAGACAAAGCCGATGTAACAGCGACCTTTAGCTATCAAGAGCACAGTCCTGAAGCGCTTTGGCTCAAAGAACACGAATTGGATGATGAGTCTGGCGAAATCCATTTACGTCGCGTAATTTTTGCAACAGGTCGCAGCAAAGCATGGATTAATGGACGTCCGAGCAGCTTATCTGAGTTAAAAGAAATTGGCCGCTTATTGGTACAACTCTATAGCCAACACAGCCAACAACAACTCTTGGAACCGCCTTATCCAAAACATTGGCTAGATCGCTATTACAATTTTTATCAGCCTGCTCAAGCCGTGCGTGATGCCTATAGCAAGTGGCAAAAGGACATTCGACAGCACCAGGCAGCACTCGATGCCCAAGCCACACGTAAGCAACGGATAGAAACGCTTGAACTTCAATTAGAAGAACTTGAAGACCTTGTGCAAACGGACTACAAAGAAATCGAGCAAGAATTTGACCGTCTCAGTCATCATGAACATATCATGCAGGATTGTAGCTATGGTCTAAATGCCCTCGATGATGCCGAGCAAAATATCAATCAAGAAATGGGCGCGATCATTCGTCGAATTGAATCGCATGCAGGACGTAGTGAACAACTTTCTGAAATTTATACGTCGCTGCTGAACGCTCAAAGTGAAATTGAAGACGCGACAGCAAATTTACGTCAGTTTATTGATCGTCAAAGTTTCGATCCTGAACGTATGGACGAATTAAACACTAAACTCGAAGTTTTTCATCGCTTAGCGCGTAAATATCGTACTCAGCCTGAAGACTTAAAAAATGATTATGATGCGTGGCAGCTTGAGCTTGAACAATTACATCAACTTGAAGATCCTGAAACCCTAGCTGAACAAGTGGAAGTGTCTCATCAAGACTTTTTAGCCAAAGCACAGCATTTGGATGATATTCGTCGTGAAGCGTCTACCCCATTGGCGAAACAATTGACTGAACAAGTGAAGCAGCTCGCGCTCCCAGAGGCTCATTTTGAATTTAAGTTTGAGCCTCTAGAACAAGCTTCAAGTGAAGGTTTAAGCTTTATTCAACTCCTGTTCACCGCAAACAAAGGGATTCCTGCTCAGCCTTTAGCACGCGTGGCATCGGGGGGGGAATTGTCACGTATTGCCTTAGTCATGCAAGTGATGAATGCTGAAAAAACCGAATCCGAAGTGTTAGTCTTTGATGAAATTGATGTCGGGATCAGTGGCGGAACGGCAGAAATTGTGGGGCGTTTGTTGGCTGATTTGGCGCAGCATGTTCAAATTCTATGTATCACGCATCAAGCGCAAGTCGCTGCCCAATCTGACCAACATCTCTTGGTGAAAAAACGTCAAACGGATCCTGCAAGCAGTACAATTATCGAATTAGAAGAAGATGATCGGATCCAAGAGCTGGCTCGAATGACTGGTGGTGTGGAGATTAGTCAAACGACCTTACAACACGCAAAACAGTTGCGACAATTAAAATTTCAACATAGTTAATTTTTGATGCTTTCAAAAAAGCCTGTGTATTCAAAGTACACAGGCTTTTTTCTTAAATACACTATTTGACAATTCCCTGATACACAAAGGCTTTCGAGCCTAAGCTATAGCGTATATATTTATACTGCGGCTGATGTTGTTGATTGAGTAACATAACATCCACGTGTTTCGGACTGATTTTGAGATATTCATTACCGCTACGACGATTGGTTTCATAATGGCAGTCATAATCTACCGAGATTTGATCTAGTTTCTTTTGCTTAGTTTGAAATACATAAGATTTAAGTAACTGTTTTGGTCCAACTTCAACAGCTCTTAGATGATGTAGTCCACTGCAATTATCACCTTTATAATAACTCTTCACCAAATATACGGTTTTATTTTGGATGTTGACCGGCAAAATTTGATTGATATAGCCTGAGTCAAATTGATCTAAATGTTGCGTTTTTCCCGTTGCATATTGCACATAGCTGCTCCACTCCCCCATCGTGCCTCCGCCAGACACATCAAAACTATAAAATTTAAGTTTTTTATCTGGTGAATATTGCACATGAACAAAACCTTGCTTTTCGAGTTGCGTAAATCCGTAGTGAAAACTGCTCGGATCTGCCGCAATGACATCCACAATTTCACGTTCTATCGCTTCATTGACCTCATAAAAATTTAAGTTTTTATATTTTTTAATCACCTGAGATTCATGTTTTTGTAAGTCAGCACTTCCTGCAAAGCCTGAAATAGGTAGGCTTGCACAGAGTGCCATCCCTATTATTTTTGAATAATGTGTCATTGTTTTACCCTCAGTTTATCCTGCTATTTTAAGCAATCTCAGTCATCCATCACGTATATCTTCTCCTCACTTTTGTACTGCTGTTGTTCAAATCACCAATCATCGCTTCACAATTCACCACATTGCAGACCCGCCTGCACGATGAAGATTTTTAGCATGTCCCTCACTGGTCGAGCATGACAAATATTAAATTTGCAGAAAAACTCATTGTTGAAAACTTGTGAGTCTAGTATGTTGATAAATACAACGTTATTCGAATGCAATTCCCCCCAAGAATGAAACTTACCCCAATAAGGAGAAGCCATTAGGTGACTAAACAATACCTCACACACCGCTGCCTGATTGCTCCACCCGAAATGAACGATGAATTCTTTGCCAATACGGTGATTTATTTAGCGCGACATGATGAAGATGGCGCCCAAGGCATCATTATTAATCGTCCATCAGGTTTACAGATCAAAGAACTCTTGAATGATTTGGAAATTGAGGCAGATAATGTGCATCCTCATGAAGTGTTGCAAGGTGGTCCTTTGCGCCCAGAGGCAGGTTTTGTTCTTCATACCGGTCAACCGACATGGCATTCGTCTATTGCTGTAGGTGAAAATGTCTGCATTACCACGTCTAAAGATATTTTAGATGCGATTGCACACAATGAAGGTGTTGGTCGTTATCAGGTGGCTCTAGGCTATGCCAGTTGGGGTAAAAGCCAGTTAGAAGAAGAAATTGCTCGGGGTGATTGGCTCATTTGTGACTCAGACATGGATTTAATATTTAACTTACCTTATGACGACCGCTGGGACGCTGCCTATAAAAAAATGGGCGTAGACCGCATGTGGTTATCATCTGAGATTGGACATGCCTGATTTACCACAATATCAAATGATTATGGCCTTTGACTTTGGCACACAAAAAACAGGAATGGCTGTGGGACAAGCCCTGATTGAAAGTGCAAATCCCCTGCCACTCTTTCCCATGAAAGATGGCATTCCCAATTGGGATAATCTACTCAAGATTGTGAAACAGTATCAGCCGGATTTGTTCATCGTGGGTCTACCGCTCAATATGGATGATAGCGAGTCTGAACTCTCCACACGTGCGCGTAAATTTGCACGACGCCTTCGCCACCAAACCAATATTGAAACCTTGATGGTCGATGAACGCTTAACGACACGTGAAGCGCGTGATGAATTAGATCATTATCAAGCCCAAGGCCGTGCGAAGAATCTTTCTGCCGACAGCCTTGCTGCAGCATTATTTATTGAAAGTTGGTATCGAAATCCAGTGGGACTGAAACCTTAAGCGCTTTCAACAAACAGGCAAATAAAAAAGCATCCGAAAAAGGATGCTTTTTTATGCGCAAGATTGATCACTCAATGCTGCGCAAATGAAATGATTGGGGATAACTTAGTTTTTATCCACAATATGAATCGTGGTGGTTCGACCCGCGACAAAAGCCAACTGATCATGCGGCACTTCATCCAGTACAATTTTCACTGGTACACGCTGTGCCAAACGAACCCAACTAAAGGTTGGATTGACATTGGCCAGTAAACTATCAGTCGATGTACGTTCACGGTCTTCAATCCCTGTTGCAACGCCTTGTACATGCCCCTTATAAACTTCAGAACTTCCCATCAGTTGGATTGTTGCAGGTGCGCCAACATAGATTTTATCTAGTTTGGTTTCTTCAAAATATCCCACAACATACAATTGTTGACGGTCAATTAAGGCCGCTACGGCTTGGCCAACTTTGACGTAATTCCCTGCTTTGAGTTCAAAGTTAGACAATGTTCCATCAGTCGGTGCAACCACTTCCGAACGTTTTAAATTCAATTCTGCCAAATGCAAACTGCTATTCGCCGCTTCAATCAGGGCTTTTTGCTGCACCACACTGGCTTTGGCTTGCTCAATCGCGGCCTGAGTTTGTTCATGCTCTGCATGTGATTGATCACGTACTGCAAACATTTGATCTTGTTCTTGTTTTGAAATCGCACCGTCCATCAAACTTGCATAACGATTTGCATTTTTATCTGCAAGATTAATATTGGCTTGTGACTTCACTAAATTCGCTTTGGCTTCAGCAAGCTGCGCTTCAGCCCCTGCCAGTCCTGCTTTGGCTTTCGCCAAGTCAGATTTGGCTTGCTCAACATCCAAAGCTTGACGTGCCACATCTATACGAAACAGCACTTGGCCTTTTTTCACTTGTTGGTTGTCTTGAACTAAAACGTCTGTGACCAAACCTGAAACATCCGATGACACTTGAATCACGTCACCACGTACCCGTCCATCACGCGTCCATGGTTCCGAATTGTAATAGTCCCAAATATGTTTCAGCGCAAGTAATGCGCCACATAGCACGATTATCAACAATACAGGCCGAACATATTTTCGGACATTCAAATTGGTCATACGATTACCTCAATCATTTCATTTTTTAGGGGCTTAGAACTGGCAGAAAATAAAGATTTCATGCACCAGCCAAAGCAACATCACAAATACACCCAAATAAAAAATATTGAGCATCGGCACCCAATCTGGCGCCATCCATCGGTCAAGCAAACGCATGATGACCCGCAATAACAGATAGGCCAATACCGCTTGAATCAATAGAATGGGCACATAGACGCCATATACATTTAGCTCACCCATGTTGTGCCTCGACCTGTAAATTATCTGGTGTTTGCTGTGTTAGGACATGACACAAACTGCTTTGAATATTGTTCAGCGAATACTGAATTCGATACATAACATCATCGTTTTCCACACCCTGAACAGCCTGATTCAATCGTTGAATTCGCTCTACAATTTGCTGTTTCAAGCTCATATACACATTCTTTTGCCCTTGTTCCATGGCCCGAAAATAGTCATCTAAATCTTGTTGTAACTCTTCGAGTTCGCTGACCAGTGCATCATTCGGATCGAGTTTATTCATGAGTTCTTGCAAGCGGGTTAAATCAATCACAGCACTGGCTTCCACCAAAGCCCACTCGATCTGTTGTTTTAAATTCCCTGATTGCACCATTTTGCTGTTTAGGATGCCGATTCGGTCCAACATACTGCGTAAATGCACCCGAAACGGTAAGCCATACGGCAGATATAATGCCTGACGCAGTGCTTTGTAATGCTGTGAAAGTATGCGTTGGGCCGTCATATCCGGTGACATCGCACGCACTAAATGAATAATAAACACCGAAATAATGGGTCCCAAAACCGTCCCAATCGATGCATCGAAGAAAAACACCTGATCAAGGCTAAAGCGGTTTTGAAAATTCAGCCCCATGATGGTGCCCATCAAAAGCGGCAAGCTGATCCCGACCAAAGGCGGATGTAAAAATAGCATCAGACAGAACATCACAAACGGTGCTAACACCACGATCAACTGCCAAAAAGCGGTCACATGCGGGAAAATGCCATAGGCGTAGATGAACACCATAAAAGCCGCATACATATTGGCGCGAATAAACATTTTCAATGCAGGAACAGGGTTATCCATTGCAGTTAAAATACAAGCACTGATTGCAGCCATTTCGGCCATCATAAATCCAGCTTTCCAACCACTGACGATCCAAAAACCCGTAGAAATTAAAATAATCAAACATGCAGACACCCCGCCACGAATGGCAACCCCCGCATCTCGGTGCAAAGTCGGATAATGACTATTGCCCAAGGCGGTTAGTGTGGCCGGTAAAGTGGAGTCGCCTTGTTGTACCCGCTGCCAAAGCAAGCGAATCGCACGAATATTCTGAATAAAATGGCGAATATCCATTTTTAGACTGCCCAAAATCACCTGTTGTGATGGCAATGCCTGTGCCTGAATCTGTTGAAAATCTTGCTCAAACTGTTCAGGCAATTGATTAAGTTCACTTTCCTCAATCTGATGTTGATCTAATAAAAACGCGGCAATATGTTCATGGGCTTGCTTGAGTGCCGTCCGATAATGTGTGTCCAGACCGTCTAATTGTTTCATCCGTTCAGACATGGCCACCAAGTTACTGACCAACAAACTCAACTGATGCAAGATTTCCTGCAATGGACGTGTCATGCCTTTTAAGGTAGATTTTTCATATGACAAATGCACCGCCATGACATGTATATCCGCGATATCTCGTGCAATATTGCCAAGATTTTTAGAATAATTTTCTAGTTCGGCAGGCTCTAATAAAATCTGATCAAATATTTCTTTGGTATCGGCAAAGGTTTTGCTCACGCGTGTTTCGACTGCAGGGCCAATATGCATTGGAAATAATGTCGTGGTCACGATGGCACTACATACCACACCCACCGTAATTTCGAGAAAACGCCCCAAGGCCATATCGAAGATCGAAGCGGTATCAATAAAATACACCACGTTAAAACAGATAATGACCGTGGTATAACCCGCCAACATGGAAACATAACTACGAGGCGTACGGTCTAGCAGTGACAAATACAAGCAAAACCCAACCCAAACAGCCAAAAAAACCGTAAACAGTACTGGCATATGGATGAGATGTGGCAGTGCCACCACTGACACAGCCGCCCCTAAGAACGTCCCTAATACACGATACAAACTTTTTGAAGACGTCATGCCTGAATATGGATTCGCGATTACGAAAACGGTGCCAATCGCCCAAATCGGATAAGCCAAATTCAGTACAAAGGCCACATACAATGCCAACATGCCCGCGATGAACGTTTTGGTCGCAAAAATCCAGTCCATTTTATTGGGCCGAAAAGCGAGTATTTGTTTCGTCAGCAACATGATTGATCTCGTCGGTTTGCTTCTTTTTAGTGAAAACGGCCTTGTATCGAATGCTTAAACATTCGACAGCACAACCTGTATCACGGCACAGGAATGACTAGAAATTTCAATAAGTAAAGAAGCGATTCAAATCGTGTTTCAAACCATTTGAATACAAAAAGTAATGTGCAACATTGCCTGCGCATCGAAAGAATGGGCAATATTTATTCAATATAGGATATTTTCACAACAATTTTGCTAAAAAAACAAATTAAAGTCAATATTAATATCTTATTTTGATAATTGGTCTATATTTTGAATGCGTATTTCAATTTTTTATTATGCTTTTATCAGAATAACCCAAGAAACCCTGTGATATTTCAGATTTGTTTCATTTCCAGTGTAGAAAAGCGCAACATCAGGCCGAACAATTTGTTATAAAGTAACTTAACGATTCATTTTTATTGTGACCAAGCAGGTTCTTATGGCGCTTTCCAGTTTTGGTAAAATTCTCACCGTACTCGACTTATTTTCAGTTGCTCGTCCCATCATCAATGTCGACATTATTAGTGAAGAATTAGGCTTATCTAAACCAACGAGCTATCGCTATTTAAAAGAACTGGTTTCTGCTGAATTATTGCAGCGCCTTAGCGGGACTTCTGGCGACTACACACTGGGTTCAAAAATTGCTGTGCTTGATTTTATTTCTCGCACCACCGATCCATTGGTGCAAATTAGCATTCCCTTCATGAAAGAAATTGTGGAACGCACAGAGTCTTGTTGCTTATTGACGCATCTGAATATCGACTCTTGTATTGATGTGCATCATGAACTTTACAAAGACTATACTGCCTTGGCTTATGGTCGAGGTAGCCCGCGTCCGATGTATAAAGGCTCATCATCTAAAGTGATTTTGTCGCAGTTACCTAAGCAACGGATTTTAGATTATTACCACCGTTTTGCGGACGAGTTATCTCAAGTTGGTTTTGCGCATAATGAAGAAGAATTTATGCTGCAAATGAAAAAGATTAAAAAGCAGGGGTATTATTTTTCCAATGGTGAAGTTGACCCGAATATGTCAAGCCTATCGATTCCGATTAAATTCTCCAGTAAAGAACCCCCACTTGCTTTGACCCTATTGGCGTCTAAAAATCGTTTTGAATTTATGAATTTTCAAAAAGTCGTAGAAATGCTGCAAGACTGTACAGCGCGTATTGAGAAAAAATACAGCAGTATGATGGAAGAATCGGACGCCATTTAAGCCTGATCTGTTTGCGCATAACTGATGCAATATTGTAAAGACGCTATTTAATTAATCTGATAAATCCATGTTGTTAATTGAATTTATTAATTATAAATTCCAGATATATTATCATAATATGATTATTGTTCTTTAGCAGTCATCTCAATCATGTGTTCCATGATTTCAGTTGATTGTCGCTATACTCTTCCTCAGAGAAAGAAAAAAGCTCATCTAGATATGGGCTTTTTTTATGGCTGTTGATCATAGAAATAACGAAAGGTTAAATTCACCCTCGGCTCGGTCACTTTCATCGACTTCATTAGGGCATGTTTCCAATACCGTTGGGTTTTCCCACGCATCACAATCAACTGTCCACTTTGCAGTAAAAGCTGTACTTTCTCTTGGGTGCTTTTATGTTTAAAGCAAAACTTTCGGCTTGCGCCAAAACTCAAAGATGCGATCACCACCTGCTGTGTGGGTGAAAGTAAAGATGGCTCATCATCACTATGCCACCCCACCGCTTGCGTACCATTTTCGTATAAATTGGCCAAACAGGAATTAAACGTCTGACCCAACCGTTGCTCAATATGTTGCTTTAAGCGCAGTAAAGCTGGATTCCAAATCAATGCCTGCTTTTGCATGCCTGAATAGTGATACTCATAATGGGCATCTCCATACCAAACCACTTTTCGCTCCGTTTGATAATACTGTCCATGCAAAATGACTTCATCATGCTGCCAAGCCAACTGCGTGAGGAAATAGCGTAAATATTTTTCACTGTCTTCAGCATTGAAGATCAGTCCATAATCTTCAACTTCACCATCATAGGGCAGCAGGTTTGCATGCGGTTCAGGCGCAAATAATTCAAAATTCATCGGTTCAACTCAACACTGTTAGGCGCAGCACCGTGATGCTGAGGTCGTGAGCACATTTAAAAATATCTTAGCTGAAAAACGCTCGTCACAAATCAAAACATTGTCATCGCTTGTCGCATTGAATTTTCAGTCTTAGACTAAAGCTCATATTCACAATAAAAATAATTGCTTATGAATCTGTGGCAACTTTTCCAAAAATTACGCCCATTCGTACAGCCATACCGCTGGCTGGTGGTCGTGACGCTGATCTTGACCTTAATTGGCTCACTCACGGCACAGGTGAATGCCCTGACACTCAAATATGCCGTAGACAGCATCAATCAGCTTTTACAACAAGGCCTCGGTCTAGCCAATGGTTGGCATATATTAATCACCATCACCGTAGTCTTACTGGGAAAAGAAGTCATCAATGCCATCGTGCAATTTGGACAAAAATCGTTTGGTGAAAAGTTACGTATTTTAATTTCTCAGGATTTGTCCCAAGGCATTATTGAAAAATTTATCACCTATCGATTGGCATTCTTCGATCAACAAGACAACCAAGCAGGTAAGCTCCAAACTCGAATTGATCGGGGTGTCAGCTCGCTCACACGACTAGTTCAAATCTTTTTTATTGATATTTTACCGCTTTTTACCAGTGCGATTATTGCACTGGGCTTAATGTATTATGCCAATGTTTGGGTTGGCGTGGTGGCCACAATTATCGTGCCGATTTATTTTTGGCTGACCTTTAAACAATCACAAAAACTGGCAGGCAAACGCCGTGCCCTACGCGAAAATTTTGAAAAGAAAAATCAGGGTATTCTGAGTATTATCAATTCGATAACGGTCATTAAATCTTTTAACAAAGAAGCCGTCGAATCGAAAAAGCAATTAAATCTGCAAAAGTCACTGACTGAAAACCAGATGCAGACACGGCAAACCAGTTATATCTTTGACGGACTCAAAACCTTTATTGAACAGGTCGGTGTGGTACTGATCATCATTCTGACGGCCTATTTTGTTTTGGATGGGCAAATGAGTATCGGGATGATTATGTATCACGTGTTGTTATTTAATAATGTCTCTGCCCCGATTCGCTCGCTGCATCGTATCTATGATGAAATTAACTCTGCAATGATTTATTCGGAAAGCTTCTTTAACATCTTAGAAGCGGATCATGAAATTGAAACCAGTGGCACTGCTCAACCTCCGATTCAAGGTCAGTTTGAATTAAGCAATGTCGACTTTAGCTATCCCAATGGCTTTCAGGCATTACACCGTATCAATATGACCATCCAACCAAATAAAATTACCGCGTTGGTTGGTTTATCTGGCGCTGGTAAATCAACATTAATTAGCTTACTGGATAAGTTTTATCATCCTCAAGCGGGCAATATCCAACTCGATGGCATCGATTTAGAACAGATTGATACGCAGTACTTACGTGAAAATATTGGTTTGGTATTACAAAAAAATCATATTTTCCCAGGTTCAATTTTTGAAAATATTCGCTATGGTAAAAGTACAGCCACAGAGCAAGAAGTCTTTGATGCAGCACGGAAAGCCTCGATCCATGATCAGATTTTAAAACTGCCACATGCCTATGAAGCCGATGCTTTACTGCTCTCAGGTGGACAGCAACAACGCATTGCCTTGGCACGTATGTTCCTAAAAAATCCGCCGATTATTTTCTTAGATGAACCGACTGCAAGTTTAGATGCTATCGCTGCTGAACAAATTAAAAATAGTCTGGATCAAATTAAGCAAGGTCGTACCGTCATCATGATTTCGCATAGTTTGTCGCAAATTATCGATGCCGATTACACCTATGTGATGAAAGACGGACAAATCGTAGAACACGGGGAGCATCATGATTTGTACCATCAAGAAGGTGCCTATAAGCAAATCTTCGATGCGATGGCGAAAAGTTTAAACATTGACAAAATCGCCCGGACTTTTGAGGAAGATGAAGAAACACATAGTTAATTTTAGACCGAAAAAAAGCCCATCGTGTGATGGGCTGCGTTCATCTTGATGTTAATCAATTAACGCTGAACTTTTTGCTCAATTTCTTCAACACTGGTGTGACGGACATCTAGACCTTTCACCATATAAATCACTTGTTCAGAGATATTTCGAGCATGGTCACCAATACGTTCAAGTGAACGCAGCACCCAAAGTACATTCATCACCCGAGTAATGTGCCGTGGATCTTCTATCATATACGTCATGAGGGTACGGGTTGCCGATTGGTACTCGCGGTCAATATCAGCATCGGCCAAAAGGACACGTAAAGCCTGATCTACATCCAAACGTGCAAAGGCATCGAGCGCATCATGAATCATTACGCGGACTTGGTTGCCAATATGACGTGTTTCCATATAACCACGCGGTGAACCACCCTCTTCACACAAGCTTTGTGCAATACGGGCAATTTTTGCCGCTTCATCACCAATCCGTTCTAAATCGGTGTTGGCTTTCGACATCGCAATCACCATGCGTAGATCAATCGCAGCAGGATGACGACGCGCCAAAATTAGGGTAAGCGCTTCATCAATTTCAGTTTCCATACGGTTCACCGTATTGTCTTGAAATTGAACATCAATCGCCATCGTTGCATCCGTATCCAATAAGGCATGAATGGCATTTGCAACCTGCTGCTCCACCAAACCACCCATGGTCATAAATTTGGTATGCACATCCTGCAACTCTTCATTGAATTGCGAAGAAATGTGATGGTTTAAAACAGGATTATTAGGCAAAGCGAGTCTCCACTACAACGTGAATCGGCAGATTTTAGTGCCATATTAAAGCATATTGATTGTGAAACTTTTATGACCATGGATTATTTCTTTAGTAGGATCGATGGCTGATTTTTCTGATCGACCAACCATGCATTCATTTCCACTAAATCAGCTTCCGTTAATTTCCCAACTGAGGCTTTAAGTTGTAGAACATGAATTAAATAATCGTACTTAGAATTCAGATAATCTTGACGGGCTGAAAAGGCATTACGCTGTGCCAGTAGCACATCAACCATGGTTTTCAGACCTTCCTGATACTGGGCTTGTGAGGCCAATGACACTTGCGCGGAAGAATCCATTGCAGCTTTACGTGCCTGTAATTTACTTTGATCCGTTTCGACTTGCATATATGATTTTTTTACATCAGTTTGTGCTTTTCGAATCGCTGCATCCACCTGTGCTTGGCTTTTTTCAACATTGATCGCCGCTTGCTTAATGGATTTCTGTGTCCGTCCACCATTAAACACATTCCAGTTCATTTCAATCCCCACCTGATCAAATTGACCATCTTGCGACATGATGGATTGTGGACTTTGCTTGTTATACCCATAGGTCCCTACCGCTTCAATCTGAGGATATAAGGCGGCTTTTTCGACGCGTTTGCCATCTTCCGCATAACGTTGTTGCATACGCGCTTGTAAAATGCCTAGGTTCTGCTCCTGAGCCAGTTCTTCCCACGCTTGTACATTGTTTGGAATCGGTTTTTCAAACTGAAAATCTTCACGTAACACCGCCAAATTTTCTCGATATGGCCCAATCAACTGTTGTAATTGTTCCTGCGCCAAAACCAATTGAACATTGGTTGCCATGCGGTTTGCCCGTGCATTTTGATATTGTGCATTGGCTTCGCTGACATCACTTTTTGCCACCAAACCTTCTTTTAATTTAGCATTCATCATGCGCAGCTGTTCAGATAGCGCCTGTTCTTCTTGTAAGTTGGCAACCGTCAATGCTTGCTGACGTAGGACATTAAAATAAGCTTCAGAGACATTTAAAATATGATCTTGTTTTTGAATCTGCAGATTAATTTCACTTAAATTAATCGAGGTTTTGACTTGCTTCAGCCCTTCCCATGCATCCCAACGAAAAATGGGCTGACGAGCAGTAAGCGCAATTTGTCTTGTTGTGGTACTGTCCGGCATGATCAGCCCTGCTTGAGCACCGCTTTGGTTGGAATTTTGATTTTTTCGGGTCACATTTCCGGAGATTGTTACCGTCGGGAGTAAGTTCCCATTGGCAATCCCCAAATTCAACTTATCTGCTTCATATTGTAGTTTATTGGCTTGCCAATTGGGGTCTTCCTGTTTTGCACGTTCATAAGCTTGCACAAGGTCTAGCGCACACGCCCATTGACTCGTGAAAAGCAAACAAAGACCCACCACAACTTTTTTGTTCATTTTTTTTGTAAATTCCTAATATTCAAATACCCGAGATTGAATATTCAAGCCTAAAACTAAGCAGATACTAATCATATCCTTGCAAATTTCCGTATGATTTTTATTAATTTTTTATATCAAATGCGACAAAACCGGATAATTTCAGTCGTTTTCAGACACTACTCACAACGCTATAACAAAGAACTGTACAATAGTACACATATTGCACGTGTTTCATCTATAAAATAGTCGACATTCCATCGGACAATACCACTTCTATAGCGCATCGAGTTCCTGTGTCAAAATTTTTTCAGCTGCCTGCAAAGTTTAGTGCAATGTTTTTATGTTTCAGTATGTTGAATGGATGCCAACAACAGCCTGAACCTCAACCTGCACCAGAGTTTCCCAACAATAAGACTGTTCAAAAAGAAGCAGTCGATTTGTCTTTGCTGTGCAGAAAACTTGAAAAAAATATGCTGGAAATAGACGATCAACGCACAACTTTCGCTTTAGAACAAATCAACCAAGATCTCAAAGTCTGCTTACCGCTATTAAAAGCGGACGAACAAAAAAAATTACTGCGTTTGTCCAATCAAATGTATCGCAACTTTTTACATGTTGAACGTACAGCTCAACAGCAAATGGCGTTCGAACAATTTGCCTTTGATATGGCTCAGCATCCCACCATTCAACAAAATCATTATGAGCAGCTCACTGCCCGAGATCAGTATTTACTGAAACATAAAGGCCAAGCTTATGTGGAGTTGTTCGATGCAGGTGAAGGACAATTACGCTATCGCCGCAGTCCTGAATATTTAGCCAAAATTTTTGCGCCTTATATGGAAGAATCTGAGCAAGTCTTTATTGAAAAACTGGCTGAACAAAATGCACAACCTGCCTTGCTGCAACAAAGTTTAGCCATTGAGCCACAAGAGATTGCGACACGTGCAATTTTTTGGGAAGACTATCTCAAACAATATCCAGATAGCCCCTACAAAAAAGATGCACAACAATTACTATATCAATATAGCCAGTTGTTATTTATTGGTTCGGCACATAGTCCAGTTTCCAATGACTTTTCAGACCGCCTCAGTATTCAAGCCAGTTCTTTAGAAGAAATTGAACGCTTGGCTCAATTAAAAAACTCCAAATTGGCAGATCAGGCGCGTTTATTTTTAAAATTATTAGATCAAAATACTGCTGCATCTAATCAGCGATCAGAAGCGCAGCTGTTGAATTTAATTGGTGTCCGCAATCCTGATCCGCATTATAAGAAAGACTGTTTTAGTGACGCCATCTGTGTAAATCAGTCCTCTACTTAGCCAATGCAAGTTCAATTGCACATGTGCCTAGCCAAAATTCTGCACTGCAAAATCGATGAAAAATAACACTGTTTTAAAACAGCCTTCATGCTAATATCCGCATAAAGCTTGACGGAGCGCAGGTAATTTCCTGCTGAGATCATCTAAATTTAGTTCGCTAAATTTAAGGATGAGTACCGTTGAACCTGATCAGGTTAATACCTGCGTAGGAATCAAGCCATCTAAAAACTTAAGCCCTTCTTATCTCTTGGTTTTACGCCTTTATTTTCAGGTGAATCCATCAGATAAACCGCCACGTTTTTGGTCGTGCTTGATTCGTTGATGTCATTCATAAGGATCATCGCAATGAACCAATTAACGAATCTCACCGCTTCAGATCGCGCTGCTCAACATGAACAAGATGCTAAAGATCTCACTCGTATTCTCCCCGCGTCAAAGAAAGTCTATATCCAAGGCTCACGTCCAGATATTCGCGTACCAATGCGTGAAATTAGCCTTACAGATACGCCTACAGGTCTGGGTGGAGAAAAAAATCTGCCGATCATGGTTTATGACACCTCTGGTGCTTATACAGACCCCAATATTCAAATTGACCTGAATCAAGGTCTACCTAATGTCCGTGAATCTTGGATCGAGTCTCGAAATGATACGGAAATACTCGATACCTTAACTTCAAAATTTGGACAAGAGCGTCTTCGAGATATTCGTACTGCAGAGATTCGTTTTGCGCATATTTCAAAACCCCGTCGCGCTCGTCGTGGACACAATGTGTCTCAAATGCACTATGCCAAACAAGGCATCATCACCCCTGAAATGGAATACATTGCGATTCGTGAAAATCAGCGCCAGCGCGAAGGTGTTGATATGCGCCAACATGCCGGTCAAAATTTTGGCGCACGCAATTTAACTGAAATCACCCCAGAATTTGTACGTCAAGAAGTGGCTGAAGGTCGTGCCATTATCCCTGCCAACATTAACCACCCTGAATGTGAACCGATGATTATTGGTCGTAACTTCTTGGTGAAAATCAATGCCAACATTGGTAACTCAGCACTTGGTTCAAGCATCGATGAAGAAGTGGCAAAAATGACTTGGGCAACTCGTTGGGGCGCTGACACCATCATGGATTTATCGACAGGTAAAAATATCCATGAAACCCGCGAATGGATTATTCGCAACTCACCTGTACCGATTGGCACCGTACCGATTTACCAAGCTTTAGAAAAAGTTGATGGTGTCGCAGAGGACTTAACTTGGGAAGTTTTCAAAGACACGCTGATTGAACAAGCCGAACAAGGTGTCGATTACTTTACGATTCACGCAGGCGTACTGCTTCGTTATGTTCCTCTCACCGCCAACCGTTTAACAGGGATTGTGTCACGCGGCGGATCCATCATGGCGCAGTGGTGCTTAGCGCATCATGAAGAAAACTTCCTGTATACGCATTTTGATGAAATCTGCGAAATCATGAAAGCCTATGACGTGTCATTCAGTTTAGGTGATGGTTTACGTCCGGGCTGTATTCAAGATGCCAACGATGAAGCTCAATTTAGTGAATTACGCACCTTAGGTGAATTGACTCACCGTGCATGGGAACATGATGTACAAGTCATGATTGAAGGTCCAGGCCATGTCCCTATGCACATGATCAAAGAAAATATGGATCTACAACTTGAGGTTTGCAAAGAAGCGCCCTTCTACACGCTTGGACCGCTCACCACTGACATTGCACCAGGCTATGACCACATTACCTCTGCGATTGGTGCGGCAATGATTGGTTGGTACGGCACGGCTATGCTGTGTTATGTGACCCCGAAAGAGCATCTAGGTCTACCAGATAAAAAAGACGTCAAAGATGGCATTATCACCTACAAAATTGCAGCCCATGCCGCAGACCTTGCTAAAGGTCATCCCGGTGCGCAGGCCCGTGATAATGCATTGTCGAAAGCACGCTTTGAATTCCGCTGGGAAGACCAATTTAATCTGAGCTTAGACCCTGATACAGCGCGCAGCATGCATGATGAAACCATGCCGAAAGAAGCACATAAATCGGCCCATTTTTGTTCGATGTGTGGACCTAAATTTTGCTCGATGAAAATCACACAAAATGTGAGAGATTATGCAAAAAATCAGCAAGATATGCAGCTTTCTTCAGAATCTAATCCTGAAATTGAAACAGGTTTACAGAGCATGAAAGCGGCCTATCATGAACATGGTCAAAAGTTGTACCACAAAGTGTAAAGCTTAAAAAAAATCTTTTGTATTCAACAAAATCTCGGTTAGGATGAAATGGAAGATTTCATCCTAATTAGCGCTTATGAATATTATTAAACAGGCCACATATAACAAAAAAGATTACAGCATTGAAGGGCGTGAACATCTTTATAAAGGCTTTATTCAAGTTGAAAAAGTTCTGCTTCGACACCGCTTATTCCATCAAGACAGCATGATTCCAACCATTCAGCGTGAATTGATTCATCGTCCTGAAGCAGCAGGTGTGCTGATCTATAGTCATCAACAACAAAAATTTGCCTTAATTGAACAATTCCGAATTGGGGCGATTGATGATGAAACTTCACCTTGGCAACTTGAGATCATTGCCGGCGTGCTCGATGGTGATGAATCTGCTGAAAGCTGTATCCGCCGTGAAAGTTTGGAAGAATCAGGCTGTGAATTAGATGCGCTACAGCATTTATTTAGTTTTTATCCCTCTGCGGGTGCCTGCGCGGAATTATTCCACCTATATAGTGCTGAAGCTGAACTGCCTGAACATGGTGGAGTCTTTGGCATGCCTGATGAAGGAGAAAATATTCAATTGCATATCTTAAACTATGCTGATATTCCTGAATTATTAACCAATGGTCGGCTAAAAAACGCACCTGTCATTATGGCCTTGCAATGGTTACAACAACAAATACATACTACAAGGAATGTCTAAGGGGAAGGACATGACTTTAAGGGATACACCACAATACGACTGGACACTGATCCAGATCTCGGACACACATTTAATGGATCAGGAAGATCTTGAGTTTGTCCGCATGAATCCAGAGCAGAGTTTTCACGATGTGATTCAACAAATTCAGTTGAACCATCATCACATCGATACGCTTGTCCATACTGGCGATCTTGCACAAGTGCCGGTAGAGCGTACCTATGCGCGTTATCTCGAATATATGCAACAGCAGCCGTTTCCGTTTTATCAGATTCCGGGGAACCATGACGAAGCGTCTTGCTTCCCATTTCATCAACAGGAAGATCGTGCTCACTGCATCGCATTAGGCAATTGGTGTCTGATTTTACTGAATAGTGCGGTTAAAGGAAAAGTGGATGGTTGGGTATCACAACAGCAGTTGGAACAATTAGATCAGTTACTCACAGCACACCCACAGCAACACATCATTGTGGCATGCCACCACCACCCTTTTGCCATGCAATCGCATTGGATAGATCAGCATAAACTAAAGAACGCTGAACATCTCATAGATGTGCTTTCACGCCATGACAATGTCAAAATTGTACTATGCGGACACGTACATCAAGACTCGTCTAATCAATGGCGCAATATTCAGTTTTTATCGACGCCTTCGACCAGTGTTCAGTTCAAACCGCATAGTGAAAATTTTGCCTTAGATGAGGCTTTACCAGGGTATCGTGCACTCTATCTGAATGATAATGGTGAATTTAAAACTGAAGTTGTTCGGGTCAAATTAAAACAACCTCAAATTAATGTTGAAATTTCAGGTTATTAACTTTTCAATTTGATTTTTTTGCTTTACTTTATGGCTTCTAAAGGAAAAGTGATAGTTAGAATCCAAACATCAAAGACTATCAATAAGCAGAAAAAGTCTATATGATGACGACCCCCACAGAAGGAAACTCTGTGTTGGGTGGATAAAAAACTTGCATATCACCATATTTTTTGCGTATAGATATATGCATATGATGAGGAATGCCCTACATGGCGAATGACAACCAAAATCAAGTCTTAGACGAACAAACTGATGTAGTAGACGAAAAGTCTACCAAACGCGTGCGCAAATCAAAGCCAAAGGCGACTGAAGGTGGTTCTACTGCAAGCTTATTTGGTATTGAACCTTATCAGCCTAAAAAGAATGAAGAATACATGTCTGAAGGGCAACTTGAGCATTTCCGTCACATCTTATTGGCGTGGAAAGCTGAGTTAATGTCTGAAGTAGACCGTACTTTGAATACCATGCAAGACGAAAATACTGCGCTTCCAGATGTGAACGACCGTGCAACGCAAGAAGAAGAATTTGCGATTGAACTTCGTACACGTGACCGTGAACGTAAACTGATCCGTAAAATTGAACAATCAATTGAAGCGATTAAAAATGATGACTACGGTTTCTGTGAAACGTGTGGTATCGAAATTGGTTTACGTCGCCTAGAAGCACGTCCAACAGCAACTTTATGTATCGACTGCAAAACACTTGCAGAGATCAAAGAGAAGCAAAATAACGGTTAATTCTGTGTTGAGTAATTCCTCTCTAGCCCTCCCTTTAGATAAGGGAGGGAAAGCTGCAGAGCATTACGTGGGTCGGTTTGCGCCATCGCCAACCGGCCCTTTGCATTTTGGCTCTTTAATTACAGCAGTCGCAAGCTACTGCGATGCCCGTGCCCATCAGGGGCAATGGGTCGTTCGTATCGAAGATACCGACATTCCACGTATATTTCCCGGCAGCGAAGAACACATCTTACGTTGTATTGATGCATTTCAATTCGAACCAGATACCGAGATCATTTTCCAAAAAGACCGCCTTGAAATCTATGAGCAAGTCATTGCGCATTTGCATGCCCAAGACTTGGTCTATGCTTGTCAATGCACCCGAAAAATGCTCGGTTCAAATCATATCTATCAAGGCACATGTCGTAATCTTGGCCTTCCCCTTCAGGATCAGGCTATTCGAATCAAAGTCGATGCACAGAAGATTTGTTTTACCGACCGCTTACAAGGGACGCATTGCTCCAATCTGCAACAGGATTTGGGTGACTTTGTCTTAAAACGCCGTGATGGCATTATCAATTATCAACTTGCTGTCGTGGTTGATGACTACCTACAAGGGATGACCCATGTTGTACGTGGGGCTGATCTTTTGGACAATACCGAACGTCAAATTTGGCTCGGACAGGTTTTGGGTTATCCACGCCTTGAATACATGCACTTGCCATTGGCAATGAATAATCAGGGACAAAAACTGTCAAAACAGAATATGGCTCAAGCTCTTGATTTAAGCCAAGCGGGACCTTTATTACAACAAGCATTGCAAGCCCTACACCAACCGCCAGTCGACTTGGATACGCCACGTATTATGCTACAACAGGCGATTGCGCAGTGGGATATTCAACAAATTCCCCATGGCACAGCATTGCCTCAAATCTATCAATAAACCCACATCCCTATCTGAGCCAATCACTCGATATTCAATTGAATTATGCTTTAATAAAGTGATCAATCGACCATTGGAGAGCCTAATGTTTTTTATTTTTGGAATTGGTCCGAAACCCAAAGTCATTGAAAAGAGCCAATTTACTTGCCCTGTCTGCCGCAGCAGAACTCAGTATGAGTTAAAACAGCAACGTAATTATTTTTCTTTATTTTTTATCCCATTGATTCCCCTTTCTAAAGCCAAGGCCAGCTTTGTCAAATGTCTCCATTGTGGAACGGAGATGCCAGCCAGTGTCCTCCACCATGCATCTCCCGATCCGCAACGAGATACGAATTTAGAAGCTTGATTCTTCTTTACTTGGGTTTACTTCTTTGGTCGTGGCATCGATCTTTAATATCAGACTCACCATAACCGCACAGATAATCAAAGAAGACCCCCCATAACTAATAAACGGTAAGGTCAAACCCTTGGTAGGAAGCATGCCCATGTTCATGCCGGCATTCACCAAAATTTGCAGCAAGAAGATAATACTAATGCCATAAGCCAAGTAGCCTGCACGTAAGTATTGATGACGTAAAGCACGATGACCAATGCGAATACAGCAGACCAACATCACAAATGACAGCGTCAATACGGTCAAAATCCCAAAGAAGCCAAATTCTTCGCCCAAAACCGCCAACATGAAGTCGGTATGTGCCTCAGGTAAATACGACATTTTTTGAATACTATGACCCAAGCCGACACCAAACCATTCACCGCGACCAAAAGCCATTAATGCATTCGACAACTGGTAGCCTGCGCCTAATGGATCATTCCATGGATTTGAGAAGGACATCAAACGTTCTAAACGATAAGGTTCAAATAAAATCAAGAACACAAAGGCCATGATGATCGCACCAAAGGCAATTGCGAACTGAATCAACGGTGCACCTGCGAGGAAGAATACCCCTAGCATAGTTAAGGCAATCACCACCGTCGCCCCTAAATCAGGCTCTGCCATGACTAAACCGACAGTTGCAGCCATAATCACTGCCAATCGTACCAAGCCCTTGATGTTATTGCGAACTTCTTCAGCACGTCGTACCACATAGTCCGCGGTAAATATCGCCATCATGACTTTGGCGACTTCCGAAGCCTGTAAGGTGAAACCAGCAATACGAATCCAACGTTTAGAACCATTGACCTCTGTCCCGACAGCCAATACAGCAGCCAGTAAGATAATCGTGATAATCCATAAAAAGAAGGTGTTATTAAACCAAACATTCAACGGCACTTTATAGGCGATATAGGCGGCGGCGGCGGCGGCGGCAATCGAAATACCGTGTCGTGAAATGTAATGAAAGGCATTTTCATGCATGCGTTCTGCATAGGGCATAGATGCAGATGCCACCATGATCGAACCAATACACAACAATGCCAAAACACAGAACACCAGAACATTGCGCACGTTGACCTCGGCAGGTAACCGAGGAAGCCAACGCTCTACAACTTCATTTATTCTATTTATGGTCGTCTGAGCCAACCCAGCCATACAACTTTCCTTATCGTTCTTTTAAACGAGTACATTCACACAATCGACAAATTGGTGTCCACGCTCACTGTAGCCTTTAAACATATCAAAACTTGCGCACGCTGGAGACAATAACACCACATCATTGGCTACCGCATTTTGTTGGCACAGCTCAACCGCTTGTTTCAAACTTTCAGCATGAATCAGCGTGGTTGTCCCTTCAATCGCTTTTTCAATAATTGGACGATCTTCACCAATCAATACCGCAACTTTGGCATATTTTGAAAGTGAATCACGCAGCGCAGTAAAGTCCTGCCCTTTGCCTTGACCACCTAAAATAATCGCCACTTTACCGCCTTTGGCTTCAATCGCAGCACCTAGACCATCAATCGCAGCTAAAGTCGCACCAATATTGGTGCCTTTAGAGTCATTATAATAACGAACACCATGCACTTCTTTGACAAATTCACAGCGGTGCTCTAAACCTTTAAATGTTTTCAAAGTTTCCAACATGCCCTCTAGTGGCAAACCAATCGCTTCACCCAAAGCTAAACATGCCAAGGCGTTTGCCACATTATGAGTCCCTTGAATATACATGTCTGTACTTTTCAGTAACCGCTCACGACCACGTGCCAACCAAATTGTGCCATCAGTATCACGTAAAATACCTAACTGATTCATATCTGGTGCATTTAGGCCAAAGCTTTGCATTGGAGTAATATCTGGAACCAATGGACGTGTTAATGAGTCATCACGGTTATACACGACTTTTTTCACCGCTTGGAAAATACGATGCTTCGCAGTGTGATAGCCCATCATATCGCCATGACGGTCCAAATGGTCTTCACTCATGTTCAACACAACAGCCACTTCTGCGGCCAAGTTCGACGTGGTTTCTAATTGAAAACTTGAAAGCTCTAAAACATAAAGTTCAGGATCATCTTTGGTGAGATCCAAAGCTGGACGCCCTAAGTTGCCACCCACTGCCACTTTTTTTCCTGCATCTGCTGCCATAAGACCAAATAAAGTCGTTACGGTACTTTTCGCATTCGAACCTGTAATTGCGACAATCGGCTTATCTGTCGCACGACGTAAAATTTGAATTTCTGAAACCACAGGAATGTTGGCTGCAATGGCCGCCTGAATTTGCGGTAATTTTGGATCTAGCCCCGGGCTGATAATAATTTCTTCTGCTTGGAGTAATAAATCTTGGTCCAACTGACCGAAACTGGTTTGTACATCACTTGGAATTTGATCATGACCCGGTGGGACTGCTCGTGAATCGGTGACTGCAACGCGGTAGCCATGGCTATGTAAGAAATTCACTGCGGAAACACCAGAAATCCCTAATCCGGCAACAACCTTCAATCCACCACGCTGTATTAACATTTTCGCCCCATTTTTTGGTCGGTTTTTAAATCTGACAAAATGTTAGCACTTTGCTGTTTTGAATGCTTTTTATGTTTTCACTTTCTCGCAGTTTTTTTGTGTCCGCTCGTAAAAAAACCGCCCATCTTGGGCGGTTTCTTCAAGCAATTGACGGTGAGCTTATTTCCATTTCACCGCTTGTACTTCAGCTTTTTTTGCAGATGGATTATCTGAAGCTGAACATCCACAACCGCCTGCACAGCCTGCTGCCATTTTTGGCTTTAACCATTTGGCTAGACTGTTCCAACCACGGTTTGCACAGTGCTCAGATAAAGTTGTGAAGACTGAGTTCGATGTTTTTGGAAATACCTTCTTAAACACCACGACAGCACTCCAAATCACCAATACTGCAATAATTATTGATTCAAGCATGTCTCTCTCCTTTGTTCAGCTTTTGCCATTCACAATTCACGATCCAAAATAGCGTGTTGCAATTTGATACGTGATGAATGCCATTAAATAAGCTAAACCAAATAAATAGATGGTCATAAAACTCACCGTTTTCAAGGAGCCAGTTTCACGTTTAACTGTTGCCAGTGTCGCCAAGCAATGTGGCGCATAAATAAACCACACCAATAATGATAAACCGGTTGCCAATGACCAACCCAATGCCCCATCACTACTAATTAAATTTGCCAGACCTTGAGACATGGCATCGTCATCAGTTGCAGACAGGGCATACACCGTACCCAATGCCGCCACAACGACTTCACGTGCCGCCATCGCTGGAATTAAGGCAATACAGATCTGCCAGTTAAAACCTAATGGTGCAAAAATCGGTTGTAATACATGCCCAAGCATACCTGCCAATGAATAATCAATATCCGGCAAGGTTGCGCCTTCTGGCGGTTGCGGGAAAGTACACAAGAACCATAACAAAATCGATAAAGCGAAGATGATGCCACCGACACGTTTCAAGAAGATCTTGGCACGGTCCAGTAAACCAATCCAAACACTCTTAATATCTGGGAAACGGTAGCTTGGAAGTTCCATCAATAAGGCATGCTGTGATTTATCTTTTTGGAAGAATTTCAGCACTGTTGCCACAATTAAGGCACTCACAATCCCGGCTGCATATAATGCAAATAGCACCAAGCCTTGTAAGTTAAAGACGCCCCAGACCATTTGCTCTGGAATAAATGCCGAAATCAACAAAGCATAAACCGGTAAACGTGCCGAACACGTCATCAACGGCGCCACTAAAATCGTTACCAGACGATCTCGAGGGTCTTGAATACTCCGGGTTGCCATAATGCCCGGTACAGCACAGGCAAAACTCGATAGCAGAGGAATAAAAGCACGTCCACTCAGTCCGGCTTTAAACATCAGCTTATCTAGCAAGAATGCTGCACGTGGTAAATAACCTGATTCTTCTAAAACCAAAATAAAGAAGAATAAAATTAAAATCTGCGGCAAGAACACTACTACACCGCCTGCACCCGCAATGATCCCATCAACCACCAAGCTGTTCAGTAGTGGATGTGAAATGTGTTCACCGACCAATTCACCGAACCAACCGAAGAAGGTTTCAATACCATCCATAAACGGCGCAGCCCACGCAAACACCGCTTGGAAAATAATAAACATCATCACCGCTAAGGTAATTAAACCAAAGACTGGATGTAGAAAAATTTTATCGAGGAAGTCTGAGCGTTTATCTTCATGATCAACAAACACCACCACGTCTTTTAAAATTTGTTCAATTTTTTCGTGGTTAGTCCCAGAAAGATTGGTATCACTTAATGACGCATCTGGTTTTCTGAAACCTTCAGCATCCAAAGCACCCATTAAGTTTTCAATACCCGCATTACGTACAGCAACGGTTTCTACAACAGGAACGCCCAAACGCTGAGACAGCTTTTGGGTATTGATTTGCATGCCACGACGGCGTGCTTCATCCATCATATTGAGGACAAGTAAAATTGGACGACCCAAATCGATCATTTCCATGACCAAACCGAGGTGCAATTTTAAGTTTGTCGCATCAACTACACATAAAAAGACATCTTGATGCCCTTCTTCTGCAATTTTACCTTGCACGACATCACGCGTAATGGCTTCATCAGGACTCGTCGCTTCTAAGCTATACGTCCCCGGCAAATCCAAAACTCGAACAGATTTACCCGATGGCAACGTAAATTGACCAACCTTGCGCTCAACCGTTACCCCAGCATAGTTCGCAACTTTCTGACGTGTACCCGTTAAATGATTGAATAATGAAGTTTTACCACAGTTTGGATTACCAACGAGGGCAATACGTAACGCATCACTCATGCTGATGCACCTTCCATTGCTATTTCCACTTTTTCAGCTTCTATTTTTCGCAGTGCGAAACGAGTAAACCCAACTTGAATTAAAATCGGGTCACCACCAAAAATACCTTTGGTAATCACCTGTACTTTTGTTCCGGGAACAAAACCCAAAGTCTCTAAACGGCTAGCGACTAAATCAGCCGGAGCATTGTTGCCATTCTGGTTACGATGTACCTTATGAATGACTGCGCTTTGTTTCACTTTCAAATCAGATAATCGCACGCAACTAACCCTAAAAAATTTTGAATATTATACAAACAAATGAGAATAATTAACAAATCGGATTCGATTTCAATTCTCATTTAACAATCTAGCATCGACACGACTATTTTTTTAAATTACATTGCATTAAACCATTGTGATTTCTTGGTTTAATTTCGAAAATGAGCGGCACATGTTAAATAAAAAACCACGTATTCCAACCCCAGTCCAAATTCCAGAATCACTCAGTTTTTTACACGGATATCGTGATGATTTAATAGCTCAAACCGTCAGTCCACACACTCGAAATGCATATTTATCTGATTTAATTCAATGCAGTGAGTGTCATACGCATGTCATGACTGATTGGAGCAGTGACGACATTTCAGATGTCTTGCTTAGCCTGACGAAACAAGGAAAAAGCCCTCGCTCGATCGCCCGCTCACTTTCTGCACTGCGTTCATTTTTCAAGTTCTTGCGTGAACAAAAAATACGCAGTGACAATCCTGTTGCAATCCATAAAACACCCAAATTGGGTCGTGCCCTACCAAAGGATTTATCTGAAGCAGATGTTGAAGCCCTGATTAATGCCCCAGACCTCAACACCGCATTGGGTCTACGTGATCGTGCCATGCTCGAAGTGCTGTATGCCTGTGGTTTACGTGTCTCTGAGTTATTAAATTTAAGATTAGAACTGATCAATCTTAAACAAGGCTATTTACGAATTACCGGTAAAGGCAATAAAGAACGCTTAGTCCCTTTAGGACAAATGGCGGTGGAATGGATCGAGAAATATTTAGCTGAAGCACGTCCCGTTTTATACAAAAGTGCAACCGATGCTTTATTTCTCACTCAACTTGGTGGAATGATGAGTCGCCAAAACTTTTGGTACGCGATTAAACGCTATGCGCTCATTGCAGGCATTCAAGCCGAATTATCACCACATACCTTACGCCACGCCTTTGCCACGCATTTGCTCAACCACGGTGCCGACTTACGTGTCGTGCAGATGCTGCTCGGCCACAGTGACTTATCCACCACACAAATTTATACCCATGTTGCGCAGGTTCGTATGCAAAAATTACATGCAGACTATCATCCGAGAGCTTAACGGCAGGAAATATCAGACCAAGAAGTTCTATTGTGCCCGATATTTTTTGCTATGCTTACTCACCTGTTTGATAAAGCTAAAAGAAAAGGGTTGTTTATGTTATTTACCCGTTCAAAAATTTTTCTCGCATCGACACTTGTTGCCAGTATGGCGTTAGTGGCTTGTTCTAATTCAAATAATGACGAAAAGAAAGATGCGACATTAACGGCAAGTACGCCTGCAACTGGTGAAGCTTCGAATTTATCTGAACGTAATGCTCAGCAGCGTTTAATTGATACTTTGCAATCCAATCTGCAAAAAGCCAATATCAATGCCAAAGTCACTGGGGTGAAAGCGACTGAAGTTCCTAATTTGTTTTGGGTAAGCTTTGAAGGCATGCCTGCGGTCTATGCTACAGCTGATGGTAAATACATTTTCCAAGGCGACGTGGTTCGTTTGGGTGAAAAACAACTCTTTAATGTAGGCGATACGCTACAAGCAGACGCCAACAAAAAACTATTTGATCAATTAAAAACCGAAGACTTACTAATCTATAAAGCCAAAGGTAAAACCAAACACGTGGTTTATGTGTTTACCGATGTCAGCTGTCCTTATTGCCATAAGTTACATGAACAAATGGATGATATTAATGCCCGTGGCATTGAAGTCCGTTACATCGCTTGGCCACGTGGTGAACAACACATGCCAATGATGGAAACTATCTGGTGTAGCAAAGACCGTCGTGCCGCATTTGATAAAGCCATTGCCGGTGAGCAAATCGAGCCAGCATCATGTAAAAACCCAGTGCGCAGCATGTATGAAATGGGTCTAAATATTGGTGTGAATGGTACGCCAGCGATCTATAACGCAGAAGGCAAACACATCGGTGCTTACATGTCGGCTTCCGAACTTGAAAGTGCGCTTAAATAACTAATTTTTATAGGCTAAATGAATGTTTTTTATGGGTGGGAATAAAGTGATTTCTACCCTAGAGTCCGAACGTTTTTTTAGCTATGATCTAAACTCACTTAAAGCAATGATGAAATAAATGGAGTGTGACGTGAAACCAGTTCGTCTGGCAATCCTCGGTCTTGGTACTGTGGGTGGTGGTGCCCTTAAACTACTAAAAGAAAATGCTGCTGAGATTAAACGTCGCACCGGTCGTGAAATTGAAATTACCCATGTGGGTACGCGTCGCCCTCGTCCTGATTTAGAACTACCTGCTTCAGTGAAGCAAAGTGCTGATTTATTAGATATCGTCCGTCAACCCGATGTAGACGTTGTGGTTGAAGTTATGGGCGGCATTCACCCTGCGTATGAAGTAATTCGTGAAGCAATCGTTCATGGCAAACAAGTGGTTACAGCCAACAAAGCTTTATTAGCTGAACACGGCAATGAATTATTTAAATTGGCCGATGATCATCACGTTCAGATTGCTTATGAAGCAGCTGTCGCAGGCGGTATCCCAATTATTAAAGTCCTCCGTGAAGGTTTGGCGGCGAATAAAATTGACTGGCTGGCTGGCATCATTAACGGTACAGGTAACTTTATCCTGACTGAAATGCGTGAAAAAGGTCGTGCCTTTGCAGACGTTCTCAAAGAAGCCCAAGAACTCGGCTATGCCGAAGCAGATCCAACCTTCGACGTCGAAGGGATCGATGCGGCGCACAAGTTAACATTGCTGGCTTCTATTGCTTTTGGTATCCCACTCCAATTTGACAAAGTCTTCACGGAAGGCATTAGCAAAGTCACTGCGCAAGATGTGAAATATGCTGAAGACCTTGGTTTCCGTATTAAACATTTAGGTATTGCACGTCGTGCTGCAACGGGTATTGAGCTTCGTGTTCATCCAACGCTGATCCCTGAAGACCAACTGATTGCCAATGTAAATGGCGTTAAAAATGCTGTATTGGTTCAAGCCAATGCCGTTGGTCCAACGCTTTACTATGGCGCAGGCGCAGGTGCAGGCCCGACAGCATCAGCCGTGGTTGCTGACGTTGTCGATATTGTCCGTGACATCTCATATACCGAAGATGGCGCAGGTACAATTCCACAGCTTGCGTTTGAAGCCCTAACTGATTTACCAATTCTTCCACGTGAAGAAATGACCACAGGCTATTACATCCGTATTAATGCCGAAGATCAAACTGGCGTTCTTGCTGATGTCACTACGATTTTAAGCCGTGCAGGAATCAGCATCGATGCGATCATGCAACAGCCGCGCTTAAAAGATCTTATTCCTATCGTGATTCTGACTGATCCAGTCAAAGAATCTAAAATGGATGAAGCACTTCAACAAATTCAAGCATTGCCTGTCATTCATGGCGAAATTGTACGAATTCGTTTAGAATCGCTTGATAATTAATCGGGTCGAGGGGAATATTTCAGTTCCTCTCGCCAAGCTCTACACACAATTGGAACATCATCATGTCTAATGCCAATCGTTATACTGGTTTAGTTGACCGCTATCGCGACCGTTTACCCGTATCTGCAACTACTCGCGCAATTTCTTTGGGCGAAGGTAATACGCCACTGATTAAGCTTGAGAACATTCCACGCATTATTGGCAAAAATGTTGAAATTTATGTGAAGTACGAGGGCTTAAACCCGACTGGTTCATTTAAAGACCGTGGTATGACCATGGCTGTAACAAAAGCAGTTGAAGAAGGCTCTAAAGCAATTATCTGTGCATCTACAGGTAATACATCTGCTGCAGCGGCTGCTTATGCTGCACGTGCAGGCATTAAAGCATTTGTGCTCATCCCAGAAGGCAAAATTGCCATGGGTAAAATGGCACAAGCGATGATGTATGGCGCGGTAACAATGCAAATTCACGGTAACTTCGATGACGGTATGCGTCTTGTAAAAGAAGTTGCAGATCAAGCACCAGTTACGATTGTAAACTCAATCAACCCATACCGTCTGCAAGGTCAAAAAACCATTGCTTACGAAATCGTGGATGAGTTAGGTCGTGCGCCAGATTACCACTGCTTACCTGTAGGTAATGCGGGTAACATCACAGCACACTGGATGGGTTATACCGAAGCTGTGGCGAATCAGCCTAAAGAAGAATTTGTACAAGTGGTTTATGATCCTGAAACTGATCAATTCACAGGTCCAAAACCTGCGGGTCTACCAACAATGGTGGGTTACCAAGCTGCTGGCGCGGCACCATTCCTACGCGGCGCACCTGTAGAAAACCCTGAAACTGTAGCAACTGCGATCCGTATTGGTAATCCACAAAGCTGGAACCATGCTAAAGCCGTAGTCCGCGACTCAGAAGGTTGGTTTGACGAACTGCAAGATGCTGAAATCTTAGAAGCACAGCGTCTACTATCTATGTACGAAGGTGTATTCGTAGAACCTGCTTCTGCAGCTTCTATCGGTGGCGCGATTCGTGACATCAAAGCAGGTAAAATTGCTGAAGGTTCTGTGATCGTATGTACTGTAACAGGTAACGGTTTAAAAGATCCTGACACTGCCATCAAGCAATGCCAAGATGCCGTAATGTTGTCGATTGATGCAACTATGGATCAAGTTCGTGATTCAATTCTGTCAAATATGTAATTTATATGCTGACTGAATAAAAAAAGCCCTGCTCTTGCAGGGCTTTTTTTATATCTTGCATTCACTTCAGCATTTAAACGTTGAGTAAATCTAAATACTGAAAGAATGAAAAATCTGAAATCTTGTTAAATACGTTTTGGTAACTGGCTCGCCCAGTTCATTAAACGAGTCGCATCATTGGTTCGTGCCACTGAAGAATCCGCACCCAATAACACCACCACCGCTGGACGGTTATTCAGTGTGGTATGCATCACAACACAGCGCCCTGCTTCATTAATAAATCCTGTTTTTGAAATATTAATATTCCAACCACCATTACGCACTAAAGCATTAGTATTGTTTGATTTCAACACGCGGTAGCCCAAATTAAAGTCATAACTTGGTGTGGTTGAAAATTGACGAATCAAACCATACTGCGAAGCGGTATTCACCAAAATCCCCAAGTCACGTGCCGAAGCGACATTGCCTGGGTGCAAGCCAGTCGATTCCATATAATGAGTCGAGTTCATCCCTAATGAGCGTGCTTTCGCATTCATCGCTGAAATAAATGCAGAACGACCACCTGGATAAGTACGTGCTAATGCCGAAGCCGCTGGGTTTTCAGATTTCATCAAAGCAAATAGCAAAGCTTCTGCGCGGTTCATACTGTCGCCAGCACGCAGCGTTGAACTTGAGCTTTTACAGCCTGAACATGAGAAATCAGACTGTTGTAAGGTAATCTTTTCAGACATGTTTAATCGGGCATCTGAAATCACTACTGCTGTCATGAGTTTGGTAATTGATGCAATCGGTAAAGCGGTATTGCTATTTTTGCTATATAGCACTTCACCAGTTTGACCATCCATAACCAGTGCTGCACGCGCATTTACAGAAGGCTGACCTGCGTATTGATTGGTATCAATAATACGGACCGTTTTCGATGGTGCTGTCTGTACCACACCGCCTGTACTACGTACAGAAGTAGTCACTTTAGTTGACCCTTGAGGAGATGGCTCTTCAGCGCTATAAGACACGTCACCGTTGAGTAACTGGTTTGCATCTTCAGATGACCAGCTAATATTTGACTGCTGATTTGCAGCACTATTCATCACAATTTCAGCAGAACTGAAACTGCTCATACTGAATAAAATTGACATGCCCAAAACGTGCATGAAGGATTTATTTAATTTTTTCACCATTGCTCACTCAACTCAGGATACTAAACATTTGCGCAAGACCAGCAATATGCCGTACATTGGTCACAACTACGAACATTTTTTGCTCACACATTGTGTATGAAGTTTTTCATTTCATATAAGAATAGGATTGCTAATTTTGTCGTTTCATTGCAAGCTTATTTTGCTTTATGTAACAAAAAAAACAGATTTTGATTTGAGGGAGAGTGTAGGTGATCACAGTTTTGGTGGTAGATGACCATGAATTAGTCCGTACTGGTATTTGCCGTATGCTCGAAGACCATGCAGATGTCCAAGTCATTGGACAAGCCGAATCTGGTGAAGATGCGATTACACTTGTTCGCCAACACCATCCAAATGTTGTTTTATTAGATGTCAATATGCCGGGGATCGGAGGTGTAGAAACCACACGTCGCCTACTTCAAACAGCGCCAGATACAAAAGTCCTCGCAGTCAGTGGACTTGCTGAAGAACCCTATCCGTCTTTATTGTTAAAAGCAGGTGCCAAAGGCTATATCACCAAAGGTGCACCAGTTACTGAAATGGTCCGTGCGATTAATAAAGTGATGCAAGGCGGCAAATATTTCAGTGCAGACATTGCAGAACAACTGGCCAGCTCATATTTGTCTGATACACAACAATCGCCTTTTGACGCCCTGTCTGAGCGTGAAATGCAAGTTGCCATGATGGTGGTCAATTGTATTAGTGCACAAGAAATTTCTGATAAATTATTCGTTAGCGTTAAAACGGTGAATACCTACCGTTACCGTATTTTTGAAAAACTGAATATTGATAGTGATGTCAAACTAACTCACTTGGCGATTCGCTACGGGTTAATCAAACCTTAACACAACGTACATCCTGTTACTATGACACAGCGTTCAATCCATAGTGAATTGAACCAGTATCATTTGGGCCTTTGGTACAGTGCTTATCGCTTTATCATCAGTGCCTGTCTGTTACTGGTCTTTTTACTGACCTACACTCAATTCAGTTCAGATTATGAATACCCACGTTTATACCTATATGTATTGACGATTTATTTGCTGTTTACCAGCATTCAATTCATGTCGCTTGGACGCTTCAAAGTCCGTATTCCAAACCAGTTACTGCTGTTATTCATTGTAGATGTCATTTCGCTGAGCTTACTGACCTTAGCCATC
The DNA here is from genome assembly GCF_013418685.1 of Acinetobacter sp. YH12129. Lineage (NCBI taxonomy): Bacteria > Pseudomonadati > Pseudomonadota > Gammaproteobacteria > Moraxellales > Moraxellaceae > Acinetobacter > Acinetobacter sp. YH12129. Next base: position 21,459 of record NZ_VPBP01000001.1, on the reverse strand, counting down.
GATGGACCCAATTTACATTTGAGTTTGCTGTTTGTGATTACGATTTTTGCAGCATCCCTGTTATTAGATGCCCAAAAAGCCTTGGTCATCACCCTCATCGCTGTGATTTGCGTGGTGTATCAACTGTTTTTAGGTTCAATTCTTGAATTTACCTCACTCAAAAATTTAACCAACAGTGCGATTTTGGCTTTTTTATTTTGTGTGGTGTATGGCAGTGCGCAAATTGCCGTGAAACGTTTCCAGTTACTAGAAAATCTGAATTTTTCGCAATCCTTAGAGCTACATCGACTACAAAACATTAACCGCTATATCTTGGAGCAGATTGATACGGGCTATTTGGTGTTGGATGAAAACTGTCATGTGGTGCTGAGTAATCCTGCTGCTTGCCATTTACTCGGCATGCCAAATTTTTATCATCATGATCAATATCCACTGTATACCACGCAGCCCGATTTATTTGAATTACTCAAATTTGAAGATTTAAAAAGCGGTGAAAAATTCCAATTTGAATCCCAACAAAGCCAATACCACATTCAGGTACTCGTACAAAAACTCGTTGTGCCGCATCAAATGCTGACCTTGCTGATTTTACAAGATGCACAAAAACTCAATCAGCAAGTGCAACAACTAAAATTAGCCGCTTTAGGGCAACTCTCCGCCAGTATTGCACATGAAATTCGTAATCCTTTAGCCGCAATTGTGCATGCCAATGATTTATATCCGCAAAGTGATACCGAACAACAGCACATGTTGAATCATATGATTTCACGTCAAGCGGTGCGGATTGACCGAATTATTCAAGACACCCTAAATATGGTGCGCAATAAGGAAACCCATCCGACTCGTCTGAATCTAGAAAAATTTTTACCGTTATTCCTGCAAGAAGATCTGGCAGACATTCAACAGAACATTCGGCTCAATGTACAAGCCAAGACTTTAATCGATTTTGATGAGGCACAGTTCAGACAAATTTTAATCAACCTAATTCGTAATGCGATTCGCCATAACAATCCGGACATGTCGTATATCGAAGTGGTGGCGCGTACGGATCAGAAAAAAGTCCAGATCGATGTCCGAGATTTCGGTCATGGGGTTGCTTTACAAAACCGCGCACAGTTATTTCAACCATTTTTTAGTACCGAAATTACTGGAACTGGTTTAGGATTATATCTTGCTCATAGCTTCTGTGAAGCGAATCAAGCACAGCTTTCCTATGTAGAAAAAAAACAGGGAGCTTGCTTTAGGATTGAGTGCTTACAAGCTGTTATTTAATTGTTTTTAGGGGAAAACTGTGGATTCACAACCACTGGTATTGTTAGTTGATGACGAAGAAGACTTATGTATGCTGATGCAGATGTCTTTATCAAGGATGGGGGTTAAAACGCATGTTGCACATCGCCTCGACGAAGCTAAAAAAGCCTTGTCTACCTATAGCTACGATGCCTGCCTAACCGATCTCAACTTACCCGATGGTAATGGTCTACAGCTCTTAGATTGGATGAATGAACACTGTCCTGCCCTGCCCGTTGCTGTGCTTACAGCCTATGGCAACATGGACATTGCCATTGCCGCATTAAAGGCGGGAGCATTCGATTTTGTCAGCAAACCGATCAATCCCAAACATCTTGAACAACTGCTACAAAAAGCCCTGAATAAGCCATTGGCCGAAGACATTACTTCGCAAGATGCTTTAGAACATAAAATGTTGATTGGTGAATCGCTTCCAATCCAGCAATTGCGTCGAACTCTAAAGAAAATTGCACGTTCACAAGCACCTGTTTTTATTACGGGTGAATCTGGTACGGGTAAAGAGGTCGTGGCCAATTTGGTTCACCGTTTAAGCAACCGTAATGAAGGACCCTTTATTGCCATTAACTGCGGGGCAATTCCCACAGAGTTAATGGAAAGTGAACTTTTTGGCCATAAAAAAGGCAGCTTTAGTGGTGCCACCCAAGACAAACAAGGTCTGATTCAATCTGCACATGGCGGTAGCTTATTTTTGGACGAAATTGCCGAACTACCTTTAGCCATGCAAGTTAAATTGCTACGCGCAGTACAGGAAAAACGTATTCGTCCTGTAGGTTCAGACTGTGAAATTGACGTTGATTTCCGTGTGATCAGCGCCAGCCATCAGGACTTAGAAGCACTCGTCCAACAAGGTCGCTTCCGCCAAGATTTATTCTTCCGCATCCATGTGATGGATTTAGTGTTGCCTGCCTTACGTGAACGTGGCGACGATATCCTCTTATTGGCTCAACATTTTATTCAAAAAATTAGCCATGAATGGGAAATTGCTACTAAGCCTCTAACTGAACGTGCGAAGAGTTTCCTGCTCAGCCAATATTATCCAGGTAATGTGCGTGAACTCCGCAATATTATCGAACGCGCTATGACCCTCTGCGATGATGATCAGATTGATCTTCAACATCTGCAAAGTGCGCCATTAAGACAACCAAGTGCTCAGTTCAATTCCGCTCCAACAACGAATGAATCCGCTCAGCTAGGTGCAAACAGCAACGAACAGAGTGTGGTCCCTCGCAAACTACCTGAAGAAGGCTTAGAGCTCTTTTTAGAAAATATCGAAAAAGAAGTGCTCATGAATGCGTTGAACATCACCCACTGGAACCGAACCCTTGCCGCAAAAAAATTAGGCATGTCATTCCGTTCATTGCGCTATCGTTTGAAAAAATTCGGTTTAGATACCGAAGACGAAGAGTAAAAGTTTTCCAGCGTATTGCTGTTTATTTTTGATTCAGCAATAACTCTGCAACATGATCGACATAGTGATCTTCACGTGCATCATGTTGCAGCGGATAGTTATAGTCTGGCTGCACTCCAATTCCTTCAATCATTTTGCCATTCGGTGTCAGATATTGCGACACAGTCATTTGTAAAGCCGCACCATTACTCAATGGAAATAGTTTTTGAACCACACCTTTACCATAACTTTTCTCACCCGCTACCCATGCACGTTTATGCTCTTTTAATGCTGCGGTAAAGACCTCTGCGGCAGAAGCAGAACGATTGTTGATTAAAATACCAACTTTCATATTTTGAAATTCAAAACTCGGTAAAGCCTGAAACTGTTGGTCACCCTCAGATCGACTTCGAGTCGACACAATAATGCCCTGATTCAAAAATAAATCGGCAGACTCCACTGCTGCGGACAATAACCCACCGGGGTTATTTCTTAAATCAAACAATACAGCTTTGACACGTGAACCGTGACTTTCAATTAAACGCTTAATTTCATTGGCTGTATCTTGTTGAAAAACTTTTACGTGTAAAACTAAAACCTGATTATTTAATAATTTAGATTCTATATCTGTTTCAACTTTAGTGTTTCTGACCAAATTAACCGGTTGACTTGCAGTTATCAACTGTAGATTCAGCGTCGATCCGATACTGCCTGTGAGCAGGTGTCGCACTTGATCTTGATTAAGTTTTTTGAGTTCTTGATCATCAATTTTAAACACCGCCGCGCCATTTTTCAGACCTAGCTTTGCTGAATCGGCATCAGGCTTTAAATTGGTGATGACCCATTGCTGTAAACCTACATCAAAGCGCAAATTGAAATCGACACTCGCAATATCCCCTTCAGTGTATTGCAAAAGCTGCTTATAGTCTTCAGGTGAAAGATATCGTGAATAGCGGTCTAAACCACTGACCATGCCTTTGATGGCTTGTTGGAATAATGCATCGTCATTTTTTTCAACGACATAATTTTCTTTGACAATGCCATAGATTTGAACAAATTGTTGGATCGATTCGACAGGTACTTCGGCATAACTTTGTTCATAGCTGCCATCAAATTCATCGAAAGCCGACTTTGCTTTGTCGGCTCCCCATGTCGAATGACTAGAACACAGCAGCAAGGCTGTAAGGCTTACAACTGACGTCCAGTGTGCTTTAGTCATTCATGCTTCCTTACATTTTAAGCTTCAAGAGTAATCAAGTTACGACCTTGCATTTCTGTTGGTACAGGAATGTGCATAAGCGTTAACATTGTCGGCGCTACGTCAGCCAAAACACCACCTTCTGCAATTGTTGCATTGGTCGGGCCAACATAGATAAACGGCACAAGTTCAGTGGTATGTTGAGTATGCACCTGACCACTTTGGTAATCCTGCATTTGCTCTACGTTACCATGATCGGCGGTCACGAGCATGTGACCTTTATTTGCCATCACAGCTTCATATACACGACCTAAGCACGTGTCTACGGCCTCAACTGCTTTGACTGCTGCATCAAACACACCGGTATGGCCAACCATATCACCATTGGCATAGTTCACCACCAGTAAGTCGTACTCACCTGAATTAATTGCGGCAACCAATTCATCAGTGACTTCATAAGCACTCATTTCTGGTTTTAAATCATAAGTCGCAACGTTTGGTGATGGAATCAAAATACGTTTTTCACCCGGATATTCATCTTCACGACCACCACTGAAGAAGAAAGTCACGTGTGCATATTTTTCAGTTTCAGCAATACGCAGTTGTGTTTTACCCAAATTAGACAGGTATTCACCAATCGAGTTATGCAACGCTTCTGGCATATAAGCCACAGGTGCATCAATTGTTGCTTGGTAACGGGTCAACATGACAAATTTTGATAAAGCGGGAACCACTTTACGTTCAAAACCTGCAAAATCTTTTTCAACAAAAGCTTTGGTAATTTCACGCGCACGGTCAGCACGGAAGTTCATAAACACAACGCTATCACCATCTTGGATCGGTGCTAAATCACCAATACGCGTCGCTTTTACAAATTCATCTGATTCTTCAGCAGCATAAGCCTGCTCTAGACCTTCAACAGCAGTCGCTGCTGTACGCACTGCTTCACCTTCAGTTAAAAGACGATAGGCTTGCTCAACACGATCCCAACGGTTGTCACGATCCATTGCAAAGTAGCGACCAATCATGGTGGCAATACGACCTTGACCCGGATACTGAGCAAACAGCGCATCTAATTTTTCAAGCGAAGGTTGTGCGCTTTTTGGTGGCGTATCACGACCATCAAGGAATGCATGAAGATACACTTTTGCACCGCGTTTTAATGCCAATTCAGCCATCGCCACAATGTGATCTTCATGTGAATGCACACCACCTTCAGACAACAAGCCCATGATATGTACAGCACGATTTGCAGCTTTGGCTTTTTCAACCGCATCGACTAAAACGTCATGTTCAAAGAACGCACCGGTACGAATATCTTTGGTAATACGAGTAAAGTCTTGATACAGCACACGTCCTGCACCAAGGTTCATGTGGCCCACTTCAGAGTTACCCATTTGACCATCAGGTAAACCAACGTCTTCGCCAGAGCCTGAAATCAATCCATGCGGATGCTTTTCCTGCATTGCAGTCAAGTTAGGTCGTTTTGCTGCTAAAAAGGCATTGTCCTCGACCGCTTCGCGATGACCCACACCATCCATAATTACCAATACGTGTGGGATTTTGCCAGCAGTTGCATCCGTCATAATGAACACTCTTTCGTTTATAAATTAATCATACTATCTTACCGAATTTTCGGTGAAGACTCTATGTGACAACCATGGTTTATCTAGGTCATCAACATTGTTTTACTCAATCTTGCATGCACTTAACGTGCGCGATGCAGCAGATAGCCACCCGCTACAAACATCAAAATAATTGGTATAAAGACGAACCATGCAGGCGATGGTGCGTACACCAAACTGGCATAACCCAAGAAATCTTGTAAGTAGTAAAAGCCCAGTCCAGCAAATAAGGCAATCACCAAGCGGAAACCCATCGACTGTTGACGTAAAGGTCCAAAAATAAATGAACAAGCAATCACCACCAAGGCAATTAAAGCAAAGGGCGAACCAAACTTTTGCCAAAATGCCAATTGGTAGGTCTTCGGGACTTGGCTATATTCATGCATATAGCTCATAAAGCTCACCAATTGACTCGGTGATAGGTCTTCAGGGTCAATGGTAACCATATGCACATATTTAGGTTGCAACGCCAATGAAAGCGGCTGTTCAGCATTTTGCTTCGCTACAGCATCACCCGTCGCTAATAGATCCACTTGGGTTGAATTTTGTAGCGACCAAGAGCCATTTTTAACAAAATTCCCTTGCTCCGCATCCAAAGTGCCTCGCAAACGATATTTTTCATCAAAATCAACAACCTGAACATCTTTAATTTGACCTTGCGAATTGGCATAGTCAATATAAATAAAGCGCTGACCTTCACGCGACCAATAGCCTTTGACTTCACCCAACTCAGCCGCAGTGCGGTGACTTTTGACGCTTTTGGCTTGTTCATTGGTATAGGGAATGACCCATTCGCTTAATGCAAAGGATAAAACCACCAAAATGAGTGCCGAACGAATCACCCAGCCCACAATCCGCCAAAGGCTGATGCCGACCGAACGCATGACAATCAATTCACTATTTGAAGCTAGAGTACCTAAACCCAGTACCGCGCCAATCAAGGCTGAAATCGGTAAAATTTCATATAAATAATTCGGTGAACTCCATAACACATACTGCAAAGCATTCCATGCGTTATAGCCTTCTTTCAGCGAGCCCAATTCACCTAAATAAGTAAAAAGCACTTGTAAGCCAGCCAATACCGCGGTCGCACCAAGCATGGCTAAAGCAGTAGTTTTGGTCACATGTTTTGCAACTATACGACGTGCCAACATTTTAAGACCTCACTCGCTGAATTTGTTTCTTAATTTTGGGCGCTAATTTTTGTTTACGCGAGAACAATGCTGCTGCAATGCCGTAAATCACTAAGACCAGTGGATAAGCCCAGATGCCCATTTCATCTTTACTGATCCGCGTTTTGATCGCCATTAAAGCCACGATTAAACTGGCAAAAATAAGTAAGGCGGGGAACAGTTTTAGGTAACGCCCTTGACGAGGACTTACCTCAGACAAAGCGGTGGCAAGCAATAACGCCACCAAAATAGCGAACGGCACAAAAATTCGCCAACCAAGTTCACTGACAACCACAGGATCATGACGGTTATCCCATAACTTCGAGGTTGGCAAAGCTTCTACTTCGGTACTTTCAAATTTTGCTTCTTTATCATTTTCTAAACGTAAACGATAACTTTGGAATTCAGCTTGAGAATAGCGCGGTTGTCCTGGATAGATTTCGTAACGGCGACCTTCAACTAAATCAACGACATTGGCATTATCATTGGGCACTTCGACGCGGGTCGCTTCTTTTGCCAAAATAATGACATCAGGCTTACCCTCCTTTTCTGCACGCTGATAGAAGAAAATATCTTTTAAGTTTTTACGGTCTTCTGACAAGTCGCCTGCATAAATAGTATAGGGCCCAGAGGAAATAAACTCTTTTGGTCGAACCAAGTCAAAGCCTGTTCGTACCGCTTGTGAAGTCGTTAATGCTTCAAACTGGCGGATGCCCCAAGGCGAAGCCCACAGCATCAAAAATGCTTGAACAGCCATAAAGACCACGGTCATTGGCACCAATAAACGTGACAATTGATTTCGACTGACACCACTACCATTGAGTACAGCCATTTCATGATCGACATACAGACGACCAAAGACCAACATCAGACCAATAAAGAAACCGAGCGGAAGAATTAAAGTTAAAAACTCAGGCAAACGGTAGCCAATGATGCTAAATAAAATACTTGCATCTAAACGACCCTGCGCCGCCACACCAAAGTACTTGATCAAACGACCACCCATCATGATCAAGGTCAATAAGGCAATCACAACCAGTGATGTCGACACCACTTGCTTGACCAGATAACGCCGAATAATCAAATTAATTCTTCCAAAAATAGGGCCAATAAAAACTAGCGTTAGTTTACCCGAATGTAGAAAATATAAAACCTATACCCTTGTTGCTCATTGAAACTCTATTCATATAAATGTTTCAATGGTTTAATGGTTTATAAATTTAAAAAGGCATAAATACCGCACATGAAACTTTCTATTAATACGTCATTCCAAGCGAATGCGTCCAGCCAATATTTGTTGATATTAGTAGATTCTGAGCACGTTACAAATGCAGCTACTTCATATCAAATCAATGATTTAGATAATTTAATTGAAGCAACTCAATTTAAAGCAGCACTCAATGAAAGCCTGCCTTTGGTGGCGAACATTGCCGCTTGTCGCAATAGCGCTCTTTTAGGCCTCGGCAAAGTTGCTGAATTACAGGTCAATAAATTTGCAAAAATTGCACAAACCATTATTAAAGCGTCACAAAAAAAATTCAAACAGATCAGTGTCGATATCTCTGCCCTACCACAAGAACAACATTATTTATTTGCACTTAGCCTGACGCAAGCGGCTTATGCATTTGATGAATACAAGTCTAAGAAAAATGAATTTGTTTTGGAGCAGATCCATTTAATCGCTGCTGAAAGTCCATTAACCACTGCACAGCTTGAATTAATTTCTGCAGTGCAATCAGGTCAAAGTTTTACTCGTGACCTAGGTAACCGTCCGGGCAATATCTGCTTCCCTGAATATTTAGCCGAACAAGCTCAAGCGCTTGCAGCTGAATTTCCGGATCAACTCAAAGTGACTGTACTCGATGAACAGCAAATGGCTGATCTCGGTATGGGTGCTTTCCTTGCTGTGAGTAAAGGTTCTGACCGTCCAGGCCGTATTATTACCATCGAATACCTTTCAAATCGTGAAGAAGCCCCTGTAGTGCTTGTTGGTAAAGGCGTGACTTTTGATACGGGTGGTATCTCACTTAAACCAGGTGCGGGCATGGACGAAATGAAATTCGACATGTGCGGTTCTGCATCAGTTTTGGGTACCATCCGTGCGTTGTGTGAAGCGAAATTACCGATTCATGTGGTCGGCGCAATTGCTGCTGCAGAAAACATGCCGTCTGGTCATGCCACTCGCCCGGGCGACATCGTGACCACCATGAGCGGTCAAACCGTTGAAATTTTAAATACCGATGCCGAAGGTCGTTTGGTGCTGTGCGATACCTTGACCTATGTAAAACGCTTTAATCCTGCACTGGTGATTGATATTGCAACCCTCACTGGTGCATGTGTTGTGGCATTAGGTTCAGTCCTTACCGGTATGTTCACTCCGGATGATGAACTGGCGGCTGAATTGACTGCTGCGGGTCAACATAGCTTTGACCGCGTATGGCGCATGCCAGTGATTGAAGATTATCAAGAACAACTTGATTCTCCATTTGCAGATATTGCCAACATTGGTGGTCCAAAAGCAGGTTCTGTGACCGCTGCATGTTTCCTTCAACGCTTTACGCGTGAATACCGTTGGGCGCATTTAGACATTGCTGGGACTGCATGGAACTCAGGTGCAAATAAAGGCGCAACAGGTCGTCCTGTACCATTATTAATGCAATTCTTAGCGAATCGTGCTCAATCGAATGGCTAAAGTTAGCTTTTATTTATTTGAAAAAAGTCCTGAACGACAAGTCGAAAGCACTTGTCGTTTATGCCGTAAGATCCTGCGTCAGCCTGTACGTATTTGGCTACATTGTGCTGACCCAGACTTACAGCAACAACTTGATGAACGCCTGTGGAGTTTCGATCACACAGGTTTCATTCCCCATGGTATCGATCAAGCCGAGGCAACGGTCTGTATTTCTGCCCAATTGCCTGAGCAAGCCGACTGGATTGTGTTTAATTTTAACGATCAAGCACTTGAACAGTTCGCAAGTTTTAGTCACATTATCGAAATTATTGAAAATAACGAACCCGCTAAAATTATCGGGCGTGAAAAATATAAACAATATCGACGTTTGGGCGTTCAACCGCAGACCCATAAACTTTAACGTGATATTGGTTTTACCCTATTTGCAAGGAGGTGCACCATGGCATTGAATGTCGGTCCAGACTTTAAACAGCGCTGGTTAAAAGTACCTGAAGCTATTCGTCAGACCTTTATTGATGACCTTGGTCGCGTTTGCGATGTACTCAATCCCAGTACAGACATTCAACAATGGCTAGTCAATGACCAACAACAGCAGCAAGTGTCTTTTGACAAAATTGAGTCTGCTTATGCAGATTTAAAAGCACAGTTGATTGAAGATGCTCGTATTCGCAAACAATTGGCTTTAGAAAAAGCCTTAGAAGAAAAACGTGAAGCTGAACAAGCCTATGCAGAACAACTGAGACGCGACGAAGAGTTACGCTTTGCTGCACAAACGCAAGCGCTCACCATGATGCAGCATAATCTTGATCGTGAAGTACAATACTATGCCGCTCGCTATCATAAAAACCCTGAAACGGGTTTAGCGGGATTAAGTCAAAGCTTATCGGTGAGCGAAGGACAGATGTTGTCAGAACTCGAAAGTGTACGCGTGCGTTTGGAACTTGAAGCAGAAACGCAAATCGAAATGGCCGTCAGTGATTTCCGTGCAAAATTGAAAACAGCCGCACAAGAAGAAATTGACTATATCTTAGAAAACTCCAATTTTTCGACAGAATCTACATCGTCCCAAGCATCTTAAACCGTCCATCGAAATCTGGTCACTGTCATTAAACTGACATGTATTTGCAACATGATGTTCATATGGCTGAAGCATTGTCCCTCAAAACACAATGCTTCAGGCATCCTAAAAATATAATCATGCATCCAGATGGGAATTCAATATGGACATCATTCACCAGATTACCCAGAAAATATCCTCTCTATCTGCTGGAGAACAATGGGACATTCGTGCCAAAGATCTTTGGCTGAGTCATTCAGACTTTCACAGTATTTCGGTGTATCTCAGCCGAGAATCAGAAAAAGGTGGTTTTAGCATTCAGCAACCGCCCCACAGCTCGATTTTTCAAACCCTTGATGTGGTGACCGTTACAAAACACTAAGTTATCATCGACTCCATAAAAAAAGCCCACAACTGTGGGCTTTTTTTATGTCTAAGTTTAGCTTAGACCAAATCTGCAACTGCAGAAACAGTATGTCCTAGGAAATAACCGATACCGAGTAGTAATCCAATCCAGATGAAACCACCTAGCACATTATAAAACATAAATGTACCGAGGCTCATGCGCGCAGACCCAGCGGCAAAAGGCGCAAAAGAACGTACAAAAGGTACAAAGCGTGCGACTAAAATCGTTTTACCGCCATGCTTCATAAAATATTTATTGGTTTTGACCATATATTCGGGCTTAAAGTAACGTGTGTGCTTATTAAAGTACTTAATGCCTAGCACGCTGCCCGTATAGTAATTGACGCAGTAGCCCAAGACCGATGCGACAAATAACATCAGCCCCATGGTGTGTAAATGCACCACTTCCGTCGTTGAACATAATGCGCCGATGGCAAGCAACAGGCTGTCTCCCGGCAGGAAGAACATAAATACTGAACCCGTTTCTGAAAATATCACCAGAAATAAAATGGCATAAATCCACACACCATAATTTTCCAATAACATGGGTAACCACTGTTCCAGATTCAGTAAGAAATCAATCATTATCACCTGTCTGATTATTCATCATATATGTCATTCCGCGACGCATTATCACCAAAAATAAAAAAACAGTCTAATTTTTCAATCAGACTGTTTGGTTTTCTTCGGTATCAACTTATTTCAAGAAGCCATTTTCAGCGAGAAAATCTAAGCTAATTTTAGATTGCGCTGTGGTCTCAGCGGCTTTATCTCCGAGCAATAAACGCTCAATATAACGTGCTAAAACATCCACTTCCAAGTTCACTTTAGCCCCAGCTTTCCACGTACCGATATTGGTTCGTTCAGCCGTGTGCGGAATTAAATTTAAGCTCAGCACATTGCCACGTAAATGGTTAATCGTCAGGCTAATACCATCCACGGTCACAGAGCCTTTTTCTGCTAAATAGCGTGCAATTTCTTTCGGTGCGGTCACTTCAAAATAAATTGAACGTGCATCTGAACGAACTTGAGTGATTTCACCCACTGCATCGACATGACCACTGACAATATGTCCACCAAAACGCGTGGTCGGCAACATGGCTTTTTCCACATTTACTGCCTGCCCTGCTTTCCAGTGTTCCAAAGTGGTCCGATTTAAACTTTCACGTGATACATCAGCTGCATACCAATTGCTACCAAAGTCAATCACGGTTAAGCAAATGCCATTGGTGGCAATAGAATCTCCCAAATGCACATCCGACATGTCTAAATCTGTCTGGATACGCAAGCGGACATCGCCACCCACGTTTTGAATGCTTTCAACTTTACCTAGACTTTCAATAATGCCTGTAAACATGTTCAATCCCTGAAAAATATGGGGCGATGATTTTTACCACAAATCAAGTTGCGTGCTCACGCCAGAGGTATCGACACCACCCAATTCAGCAAAATGGTGCAATTGACTCAACAACTGACGGATTGGTGGACCTGATTTGGCATGCGTATCCGTGATGACAATAAACTCTAGTACGCGTGCACGTTCAGACTGACGCTGCTTACTCACGCGGTAACGTGGTACATCTTGCGTCAATAAGCTTACTCGGCCACGTTTTAAATTGGCTTGTAACAAATCTGTGGCGCTGATATTACCATCGGTTGAATAGCTCGTCAGGATGTAACGTGCATTGATGGTTTCTAATAATTTTTCATAAGCTTCTTTCGCATGCTTCGAAGAATTATATGGACTTGGACGTTCTTTACGCCATGCACGGTCGATTCCGCTCTTAAAGCCTTTGGTATCTGGCGTTGGTAAATCCACCTGATCCCATAACGTTAAGGCATTCAACACATGGTAGTTACTGCTATAAGCATGTTGGTTATATGGTGGATCGAGATAAGCCACATCTACTTCAAAGCCGCTCATTTGATTGGCCAAATGCTGTGCGTCGACACACCACATTTCCGCGGCGGGTTTTTTCGGATCACCAATTTCACAAAAACGACTTGGGGTCAGCCATAACAATGAACCGATACGATCTAAGGCTGCTTGGGTTTTACCACCCCAACCATGATGAAAGCTTTTAAATACACCGCTGGTATTGCTGACAAAACTTGCTGAATACAATAACGGTGCCAACAAAGCACTCATTTCCACATCATCAATCGCGCCTTGAGCCTGCCAAGTTGCAATTTGCTGACGAATCGCATCGATACGCATACCATTACGACGTTTAAAGAATAAACGGTCACGTGCCGGATCGTAGATTTCATCATTACGTGGACACAAGTTATGGGTCACCCAACCTTTAACTTCTGGCAAACGGTTCAGATAATCAATCGCTTTCTGATAGCCACCCAACTCTTTAAAAGCAGGTGCTTCAACGCAAGAGAGAATCGCGCTGTTCAAGGCATGGCTGTAGGGTTCCCAGTCATTGGCAATAACACGATAGCCGTTTTGACGAGCCAACCGTGATACCACACCCGAACCTGCAAAAAAGTCTGCAAATATCGGCGCACGACCATCTTCGCGTTTTAAGGTTCCCGTTTGCTCAAGTGCTTCTAAAATCAGATGTAATAGGCGGCGTTTGTTTCCCAAATAAGGAACCAACTGATGGAAAAGATATTCGTCTGTGGTACGAGCCGCATGACGACGTTTGTGATAAACCGTAGACTCTGAATTCATAGCGTCTCTTGAGAAGGGATTAACCTTAAGCGAATGTCATCACCCAATTGAGTGACATCTTTCAGCTTAAATCGAAGCTGCTCTGCCATGCGGTCAAATTCCGCATTAAACATCGCACGTGCTGACTGACCCAACAAGGTCGGTGCAACATAACTGATCATTTCATCGATCAAATGTTCTTGTAAGAAAGCGGTCGAAAGTGTCGCACCGGCTTCCACAAGGACATCATAAATTTGGAACTGTTGAACGCATGCTGCTAACAGATCGGCCAAAGGCTGAATTTCAAATTGTACCACGCCCAAGTCAGCAAGTTCCTGACGATATGGCCCCATGACCATCACGGTTTCAGGTTGCTGCAATATTTTTGCGCTTAATGGCAAGCGGCCTTGGCGATCTAGCACGATACGTTTCGGCTGAACCACGCTTCGCATATCAACAGCATCATCGAGTTGACGTACGTTGAGTAAGCAATCATCTGCTAATACTGTTTCAATCCCAGTAATCACAGCACCTGATATCGCACGCCAATGTTGTACATCTTGTCGCGCCATTGCACCGGTAATCCATTTAGACTCACCCGAGGCCATCGCTGTGCGTCCATCAAGGCTCGATGCGACTTTGAGGCAGACATAAGGCATGCCCGTCGCCATGGCTTTTAAAAAGCCCAAGTTCAATTGATGCGCTTCTGCTTCACAAATACCCGTAATCACTTCAATGCCAGCATCACGTAGGATTTGTACACCTTTACCCGCAACCAATGGATTCGGATCGGGACAGGCCACAACGACTTGAGCAACACCTGCTTCCACCAAGCCTTTGGCACAAGGTGGCGTACGTCCATAGTGTGCGCAAGGCTCCAAAGTCACATAAGCGGTTGCGCCACGTGCGGACTCACCTGCATCACGCATTGCAAAGACTTCTGCATGCGGCTGACCCGCTTTGGGATGAAAGCCTTCACCAACCAATTGACCATCTTTGACAATCACACAGCCCACATTGGGATTGGGACGAGTGCTGTATTGCCCCTGCTGTGCCAATGCAATTGCACGCCGCATCCACTGTTGATGCTGCTGCAAAGTCACTTGATCTAACTCAGACATGTAATCACTCATGATAAAAATGGAAGCAGATGTGCATTAGTGCTCACGCTGCTGCATTTGTTCAATTTGACGACGAAAAGCTTCTACATCTTGGAAGTCTTGATACACAGAAGCAAAACGTACATAAGCCACATGATCTAAAGCAAACAAAGACTGCATGACAATTTCACCAATGGTGCGTGATTTCACGTCACGTTCACCCAAACGGCGAATTTGCAATTGAATATCACTGAGTACCGTTTCAATTTGCTCTTGCGTTACTGGACGCTTTTGCAAGGCATGCATGAGCGAGCGGCGGAGCTTGGCTTCATCAAAAGGTTCGCTCTTTGAATCAGACTTGATGACACGCGGCATCACCACTTCATAGCTTTCAAAAGTTGTAAAACGTTCACCGCAACTAATACATTCACGGCGGCGGCGTATCTGACAGCCTTCAGCAGCAAGACGTGAGTCAATCACTTTACTGTCTTCAGCGTTGCAAAATGGACAATGCATAGCGGTTAAATTGAACAAATCCGAATGGATTTAGAGTGTAGCAAAAATTTTGAAATTTGTAGAGCTTTACGCTAGATATGGAAAAAAAACAGCCCTTTTGGGCTGTTTTACACAATATATTGATTTACTGAAATCTTATTATTCTACACGTTCACCATGTTGACTTAAGTCTAGACCCATTCGTTCGTCATCAGCTTCAACACGGATGCCAATCACTAGATCAATCACTTTCAAGATAATGAATGTCATCACAGCTGAGTAAGCAATAGTCGCTAGTACACCTTCGACTTGAACCCATAATTGATGCATTAAGTTGCTCGGTGCTTTATCACCCATGATGAATTCGCTGGCAAAGAATGCTGTAAGGATCGCACCTACGATACCACCGACACCATGTAGACCAAACGCATCCAAAGAGTCATCCGCTTTCAAGGCACGTTTCAGCGCAGTAATACCCCAGAAGCAAACCACACCACCGATCAGACCCATCGCTAAAGCGCCGCCAACGGTTACAAAACCTGCCGCAGGTGTAATCACCACAAGACCTGCTACCGCACCAGAAGCACCACCCAAGACAGACGCTTTACCACGAACCACTTTTTCAGTAATTAACCATGCCACTGCTGCTGCCGCTGCTGCAACTTGTGTTACCACCAATGCATAACCAGCGGAACCATTTGCACCCAGTGCAGAACCACCGTTGAAACCGAACCAACCTACCCATACAAGGCTTGCACCAATGACGGTTAACGTTAGGTTATGTGGCGCCATTGATTCACGGCCAAGCCCCATACGTTTACCAAGCATGTACGCTGCAACGAGACCCGCAACACCTGAGTTGATGTGAACAACCGTACCACCCGCAAAATCAAGCGCACCGTCGTTACCTAACCAACCACCGCCCCATACCCAGTGGGTAATTGGTGCATAAACCACGACACTCCAAATTGCGATGAACGCAACGAAAGCACCGAATTTCATACGTTCTGCAATCGAACCGCTAATAATGGCAACGGTAATGATGGCAAATGTCATTTGGAAAATAACAAAAAGAATCTCTGGAATCGTACCCGTCAACGCTTCTGTAGTGATACCCGACAACATAAATTTGTCTAAGCTACCGATAAAGGCATTACCCTCACCAAATGCTAAGGTATAACCCACAATCACCCACGTTAAGCTCACAACACCTGCCGCAACAAAACTGTGTGCCATCGTGCTGAGTACATTTTTCTTACGGACCATACCGCCGTAAAATAATGCTAAACCGGGAATTGTCATGAGTAAAACAAGTGCAGTGGACACTAAAATCCATGCTGTATCACCTGTATCGAGCTTAGGCTCTTCTTCTGCAGGTGCTGGCGCTGCTTCAACTGGAACTGCAGCTTCTGTTGTATTTAGCGTTGTTGTATTTGCAGTATCAACTACTGTGACTTCTTCTGTAGGTGCTGTTGCGCTTTCTTCAGCCCACGCAACAGAACCACCTAAAAGTGCACTGGACAAGCCGAGTGCAATTAGCATCTTTTTCATTCGTATCCCCCGACCTGATTTTCTGAGTTATTAGCTACTCAGCAAACTTCATGCCAATTTTTTAAACGGCATCTGCACCTGTTTCACCTGTACGGATACGGATGACTTGTTCCAGATTGCTTACAAAAATTTTACCGTCGCCAATTTTTCCTGTGCTTGCAACACGAGTAATTGATTCAATTACGGTATCGACCATTTCATCACTGATTGCGATTTCGATTTTTACTTTTGGTAAGAAATCAACCACATATTCAGCACCACGATAAAGTTCAGTGTGACCTTTCTGGCGACCGAAGCCTTTAACTTCAGTGACAGTGATCCCTTGAACACCATTTTCAGAGAGTGCTTCACGCACGTCATCTAATTTAAAAGGTTTTACAATTGCAGTTACGAGCTTCATGTTTTGTTTTCCTTCGGCTTATTTCACCTGTAAGGTTTTATGTTCAATTTTCATGCCAATATGACTACAGTCGGGGGAAAATAGTCAGCCCAGCATGAGATTTCTTTATAACCTATTTTATACGGATAATCTTGCGTATGCTTATAAAAATAGACGTTTTTACTAGAAGAATTACGATTTTACTGATCGATTAAACGCATATTTAAATAAAAGCACTATGGTCATGAATGTGGCGATGTTAAACTGCTGCCACCAATTCACTGAGGATGGTCAAAACAATGATTGAAACCTTATTACAAGCGATATTAGAACAAATCGATCAGCCGAAAAAAGACGTCGAACATAATCTTCGCAGCTTACTCAATGAAGCTGTGAGCAAAATGGATCTCGTATCTAAAGAAGAAATCGAACGCCAACGTACTGCACTGAATAATGCCAATTTACGTTTAAATGAATTGTTGAAACACGTCGAAGAACTCGAACAAAAAATTCAGAACAAAAAATAAGCACCTTTTTAGTGCAACAAAAGACGCATAACGATTAAAAATAATGCACCATAACGGAACAATAATATGTCTTTTGCCAAAATCTATACTCGGGGTTTGCTCGGCTTAAATGCACCCCAAATTGAAGTTGAAGTTCATGTCAGCCAAGGCCTACCGTCATTGACCATTGTGGGCCTACCTGAGGCCGCCGTCCGTGAAAGTAAAGACCGTGTCCGCTCTGCGATTATTAATAGCGGCTTTCAGTTTCCGACCAAACGTCTGACCATTAATCTAGCACCCGCAGATTTACCCAAAGATGGTTCACGTTTAGATCTCGCCATTGCTTTAGGGATTCTGATCGCGTCGGGACAACTTCCTGAAAATGCAGCAGATGGTTTTGAATTTATTGGAGAATTGGCACTTGATGGTTATTTACGACCTGTCAGTGGCATCTTAAGTATAGCCATTGCCTGTCAGCATATCGGGCATCATCTGATTCTACCGGCACTCAATGCCGATGAAGCGGCGCAACTGCCGGAGTTCCAAGTCTTTCCTGCTCAGCATCTTAAGGATGTATGTGAACATTTGAGTCGTTCAGCCTTAATCAGCAGCCACCCCTCGACATCGTCAGCCAATCAACACAGTTACCCTTTTGATTTATCTGATGTGAAAGGTCAACTGAGACCACGTCGTGCTTTAGAAATTGCGGCGGCTGGCGGTCATTCCCTGCTATTTCGTGGCCCTCCAGGCACAGGTAAAACTCTACTCGCCTCGCGTTTAGCCAGCATTCTTCCGCCCTTAGATATGCAAGAAAATTTGCAAGTCGCGAGTATTTATTCCATTGCAGGTGCAAATCATCATTTTGGGCAGCGTCCATTTCGTGCGCCGCACCATACGGCATCTGCGATTGCCCTCGTCGGTGGAGGATCAAATCCTAAACCGGGTGAAATCACCTTGGCACATTTAGGGGTTTTATTTTTAGATGAGCTGCCTGAATTTGATCGAAAGGTGTTGGAGGTATTACGGCAACCACTCGAATCCAAAGAAATTGTGATTTCACGGGCTTCTCGTCAAATCACTTTCCCTGCAAATTTTCAATTGATCGCAGCAATGAATCCTTGCCCTTGTGGCTATGCCTTTAACCAAGACAGCCGCTGTCAATGTAGTGCTGAAAGTATTAAACGCTATCAAAACCGTATTTCAGGTCCATTATTAGATCGTATTGATTTACATATAGATGTCCCGCCACTGGCAGCGCATGAATTACAAAGTTCGCAAGAGGTTGAAAGCTCAAGTACGGTTAGGCATCGTGTCATTCGTGCCTATGAGTTACAAATAGATCGCCAGCAAAAATCCAATATGGCACTGACGCCGACGCAATTGGAACAACAAGCAGTTTTGGATGCTACTGCACAGAATATTTTACAGTTAGCCCAGCAGAGAATGAATTTATCTGCGCGTGCCTATCATCGGGTGTTACGTGTTGCCAGAACCATTGCCGACTTGGCTCAAAGTGAACACATTCAAGCTCAACACGTTTCTGAAGCACTGTCCTATCGAAGCCAACTCAATGCTTAAAAAAATGGCGACCTAAGGTCGCCATTTTTAATGCTCTTTAAAATTAGAATTCGTATTTCAAACCAAATACGACTTTATTCTTTTGTTTTTCATCCGCACGGTCATAACCACCAACTGTGTAATTCATGCTTGCGGTAACACCTGTATCTGCTAAAGGCTTGCTTAGACCAATATCAAAGTGACGGAAACCAAAGCTTTCTGTTGTTCCTAAATCTTCTTCAAAATCACCTGAATCTTGATATGCATATAAACCAAGCGCGGTATCTAGACTGAAGTCTTTAGGAAGTGCATAGCTATATGATGCTTTGATATAAGTATCACCTGCATTACCCCATGAAACATCTTCAAGCAAAGTTTGCGCTGTTAAGCCAAAATCTTTATAGCTTAGCCCAAGCATTGTTTCTAAACCGTTTGCATCACTTGTATCAATATCATAGTAATAGTAGTAAGTTAGACCTGCTGTGTAACCAAGATCATCATTAATTGAACCGTTATAGCCCGCATAAAAATCATTTTCAAAACCATTCGGTAGGTCATCACCATAGTTTAATGTTGAACCCCACCAACCTGCATAGAAGCCTGATGCATGGCTATAATCCAAACCACCTTGGATTGTCGCATCTTTATTTTCAGGCACATTGGTAATACCACGTAAATTATAGCTAGACAGTACGCCGATATTTCCAGATACAGAATGCTCAGAAGCAGGTGCTTCAGCAAAAGTAAACGTCGATGCTGCTCCTAGTACAGCGATTGATAAAGCTTTAAGTACAAATTTCATGGTTTGTTCCCCCACATCGTGCGACGACGTATTTTTTGGTTATTTCGTTGAACTCAATGAGGTATTAGCAAGCGCTGTGCCATGTTTAAAAATAAGCGCATATTTTTTTTATAAAAGTCACCATTTTGGTTTATGAAAAACCAATATATTACTGTTTTTATTTATTATTTTTTAATTATCCTATTTGGCCTTTTTTCTCTTTAATTTATTTTAGAATGCAGATTTTCATCTATTTAGATTATTTAAATCTTCGGGTTGATAGATGTAACAGGACTTTAAAAATGCGCTTTTTTGAGTATATTTTTTCAACACCGATCTCAAAAATGCATAAAAAAAGTGCACAATCACCATTATGCACTTTCAAGAATATGACTGAATACGATCAACTCGTTAATGTTAGAAAGAATAGGTCAATCCAACCACAACGTTATCGTCTAATTGCTCGCCTTCTCGATCTTTACCGCCCCATACATAGTCAGCAGCAATTTCAAATCCAGTATCTGCAATCGGTTTACTTAAGCCCAAACGTGCTTCAGTGAATACTACATCTTCTGTGGTTGTTAATAGGCTGTCATCGTGACTGTCATTAAAAACAGAAACGCCGAGCGATGAATTTAATGAAACATCATACGGTAATGCATAGCTATAAGTAGCGTTCAGATATACATCGCCTGCGTTGCCATAATTAACATCAGACAACAATACAGCCATGCTTGCAGTTAAATCTTTATAACTTATGTCCTGAATAAATTCGACGCCTGTCGTGCGACGCTTTTCAGATCGGTCGTCGTTATAAACAGAACCTCCACCTTGATAGACATAAGCCATCACTTGTGACTTATAGCTCCAATCTTCATTCAGTTCACGTCCATATCCGACATAGAAATCATGTTCAAAACCATGCGACTGACTGTCGTCCGTAGGATCATAGTTGAGTGTAGAACCCCAATAGCCCGCGAACAGCCCACTGTTGTGTGCATATTCAAGTCCAGCTTGTAATGCCGCTTGATCATTTTCTTCACTCGCACGGTACACATATTTGTTTACCACGCCCAAACTTCCAGACCAATTCCCTTGTGCAGTTGTGGCTTGTTCAGTTTGTTCTGCAAATGCAGGGACTGTGCCTAGGGTCACTAAAATACTTAAAATTGCTTTTTTATAAAATTGAATCATGTTTAGTCCCCACATCGGATCGATCGTGGATTGGGTTGAGTAAAATTTAGCGCCGATTTTAATCGATTTTACCGCCCTGTATAGCCCCTTTTTTCTTATTTTGATAAATTAAATCATTTAAAAACAAAGCTAAGATTAGATCTCTTTCATAAATCAAAAAACGATCTTATTTTTGGTTAATATTTGCACTCCGGATTTCTTAGCATTCGTGCATAATCTGCGGATGAAATACATCGATTCAAACAAGCTTTCTGATCCTCAGTTCAAGCGATACACAGGCATCTCATGGTCAACTTTCTATTTGATGGTTGAGCAATTGAAGAAACATGTCCCTGCCAAAGGCAGACCGCCCAAGTTAAGCCTGGAAGACCAGGTTCTGCTCTGTCT